>NZ_JBLWEX010000301.1:0-44339 GCF_048323875.1 Yersinia sp. LJYL362 | reverse complement strand
GTTGCAGTTTCACCGCTTAGCTCCAGAGTTTTTCCAGTTCATACATACGGCGGCTTTCTTCTTGCATCACATGCACAATCACTTCGCCTAAATCGACCACGACCCAGTCAGAGACACCCTGACCTTCAATGCCAAAAGGTATCATGCCTGCCGCGCGGGATTCCTGAACCAGGTTATCTGCCAACGCCATCACATGGCGAGTGGAGGTACCGGTACAAATAATCATGTAATCGGTGATGCTGGACTTACCCTGAACATCCAGAGTAATAATGTCCTGGCCTTTCAAATCATCGAGCTTGTCGATAACAAATTCTTGGAGCGCTTTACCTTGCAAAGGTTCCCCTTAATTTTTTCTAATTTAATCAGTTGGTTACGCTGTGCAGGTCGAAATTATTCGAAATTCGTTCACTACACCTCTATCTCGATCCATTCACTTCCGCGAACGTCGCGATACTTATCGGTCGTTTGTGCGGATTTATGCCCGAGGATTTTTTGAGAAAATTCTTTACCCATTTCCTTTTCATAGAGTCGTGAAGCTAAACTCCGTATCTCATGAAATGGCGGTGGGTTAATTCCTTCCCATGTTATGTTTGCTAAATCTCTCGCTTTGGCGAATCGCTTTGTCAGTGTCTTATCTGCAAATGACTCACCCTTGTCAGACGAAATTATCGTTTCGCCTTTGATTGCGCGTTTTTCGCAGCGCGCGATGATATCACGCAAAGAGAGCGAAAGGGTATCTAGCTTAACATCAAAGGGGATTATGATCCTCATCCCTGTCTTTTCTTGCTCAACAAACAATTTATCATCCTTGATATCTGTCCACTTCATTTTACGAACATCCCCCACGCGCTGCCCCGTCACTATAGCCAGGTCCATACTATCAACAACCCAGCCCGGCATGTTAGCCGCTGCTGCCCTAATTGATAGGAAGTTATCAAGCGACAGCCTTGCGCGCTTAACCTCTATCTTTGGGTTTTTTGTTGCATCGACGGGGTTATTGTAAATAATTCCCTCGGATACTGCCTCTCTGAAAAAATCAGTCAAAAATGATCGCATCAATTTAGCAGATGCCGCCTTTCCATTATTGGTGTAATCGTTAAGAAGTGTTGCAATGTCTTTGGTGCTAATGCTGTCCATGGGCCTTGATGCGAAAACTTCATCAACCACATCCAAGCGGCTATGGTAGCCAGTGATCGTCTTGCTTTTTAATCCGCGATTACTTAGCACTTCTATATACGTTTTAACCCAATCTGATACAGTGACAACTGCGACACCATTAATCCGGTCAACCAGCCTCACTGCCGAACCAGCATCCATAAGTTGCATGTTTGCCTCTACTGCCTGATTTATTGCTAAACGCTTGTCACGCCCAAGCCCGAACTCCTTGCCCGTCCTTGGGTCCTTATAGCTGTAATAACCACCATTTCGAACATACAAATTGGCTGGTAAATCACGCAGTGCGGCGGATCGCCTTCTTGCTGCCATTTCTGATCCTTGATATTAAGTTGCTTGTGGGTGTTGGGTTGGTTTTGTCTGAGGGGTTTATATATATTGCGGTTGATTCAACTTCGTACTCTTTTCCTACTCGTTCCGGTGGAGGGTATATCTTTCCGGCTTCCACCCATCTATATATCTGCTTCATTGATCGCGGCCTGTCTCGCCGCTCGTTCCACTCTTTAAGGCTAATCTTCATACTCTCACCACCCCTTCACCCAAATCAGCCAGAGCGCCGCACAGCCTCCCATAACCAGAAGTATCCAGTCCAAATAAGTCACTACAAAGCTAAGTGAATTCATCAGAACATCCCCCTAACAGCTTCATTCTCAATGATGTAAATGGTTGCCAGAACCGCCCATGCGATGATGACGATAAAGAACCAGGCACCGTCTGATATTTTTCTCTTCATGCTGCCTCCGAACTGCCAGGTATTAATTTGATTGATTGACCACACTCATTGCCCCAGGTATCCCACCCCTCCAAATCCTTCCTTGAAAACAACTCAATGCGTTTCACATCGCCATACAGTAATTCCAGCCGGTGGCGCACCTCCCACGGCTTTTCGCTATGCTCGCCAAGTGGTGAGTACACAACTTGCTTGATGCTGGCATTGAGCCGCTCAAGTCCATTCCCGCGCACTGCGATCAACACATCTTCCGTATTGGCCCGCGTGTAGTTGCCGCCGTTCATCCGTGATTGGGTATTTAGTAGGGCGAGAAAGTCGTAAAAGTCGTTAACCTCACCGGCTGCCAGCGCCTTGTTTATGTGATCCTCTGCCAGTTGATTCAGCTTCACCCAAGTGAAACCCTTCATCGTGCGCACCTGAAAGCCCCATGCCTCAGCGAGTTGATTGGCTTCGTCGTTGAAGTTACCTGTGTACCACATGGCTAGGACTGCATTAGGGGCGGCGAGGGACCAAACAGGGAGGCGTTTTAAATCGGTGAGTGACATCGTGCTGTAGTGATTAACTGCTGCGCCATTGCTGGCCTTGTTTCCGTATTGCCAGGGTGGGTCACAATAGATGAGCTGGTATCCACTCATTCCGCCTCCATTATCTTTCTCACTTTCGCCTTCACTGACTTCACCGTTTTGACTGGCGTAGGCGGGACAGCTTGCTTCGGTACCGGTCTCTTTGATTTATCGCCGGTTCGTAGCCGCTGCTTTATTCTCATATCCCACAGGTAGCAGTCTTTGTGGTCACGGCCGTCATCCAGCGCGCGGACAACAGTTAGAATTAGTTCGCTGATATCGTCCATATCAACCTCACAAATTTAGAATGGTTTTTACATCATCCGGCTCGCAGCCAGAGGACATGATATGAGTGCCTTCATGTAGCGACACCACAACATCGGCAGGCATAACGCCGTACCGTTTCCACAATCCCTGATGCAGAACTTGCGCTAATTCATCCGTGCTAACGCGACCCGCAGTGAAGTAAGCGCGGGGTAATTTGACGATGATGGACATGGGGATACTCCAGATAGTGAAATCCGTTTACTGAGAGTCCGTGGTGGGGTTAAAACGAGTTAGCGATACACTTCGCTGCACATAAGCACAACGTTGGGCTTGCGCTCTTTAATCAGCGTTGATACAGATTGGCATTCAGATTGAGTAGGGTAGATATCTTCGGTAACGGGTAGAGCATCACAGGCATCAAAGCCGCATGAGCTTATGAGAAGAACAAAGCCGATTAGCATTTATCCTCCATTGCTTTCCAGTTCAATTTCTACATTGCAGTAAGGGCAGAACCCATCAGCTTCAGCGTGCTGCTGGAAGGTAATGAAGCGTCGACATGAGTAGCATGTGATATCGACCTTGTGGTTGACGTCTTCGGCCCCAAGCGTTATTGGCTTAGCTGTTGTAAATAACATGGCGTCTCGACATGCATTCCATCCAGCCATATAGCCTACTCGCCCGTTCCATTTTCTATTTTGTTCAGGTGAAACAGCTGCAACTACTTCTGAAATTTTGATAGTCGGCGGTACCACCGGTTCCCGCTGTTTTGCAAGTTGATCACGCAGTGAACGCAGCTCAATGAGAAGCATAAGTAACTCGGTGTTGTCGGCATCACCGTCTGCGAATGCTTCGAGTACTTCAATCTGAGCTGCAAGCCCACCGTCAGGCTTGCGGGTATATCCCAATTCTTTACTCAGCATCTGCATTCCCCTCTACCACGGTAAATACTGCGCACCCGCAACTAGGGCAGCAGTTATCAGTCCAGCCGCCTTTGTTCCAACGATTAACAAGAGCGTCTTTCGCGTGAGTTTTTCGACAGCGGCGACATTTTAATTTCTGCATCACTCATCATCCCAGTTATCAATAGGGCAATGGCGTCCTGTAGCCATTGGCTCGTTGTCTCTAAGTTGAGGACAGTCTTTGTGGTGACACTCGCCATCACGGGCAGCGGCGCAACGTTCGAGCGGCTTCTCAAACTGAGGTCGCATTACCACACCGGCTAGGTGATATGTTTCAGTAGTTCGATACATTTCAACGATGCGTAATAATGAATTGAAATTCATAAACGGTACAATTTGATGGCCCTTGCAGTTCAAGGGGTCAAACGACATACGGATGCCGCCCGTAACAAACTGAACTCTATCTGCTAGTTCATCGAATGATATTGGTTTGGGTTTCTCGTTTGCCGCTGATAACTCGGCTTCTGCTTTCTCAATTCTATCTATCAGAGTGATAATTGATGATGCTGGGATATACGCATATCTCAGGGGAGAGATAGCCATTATTTCTTCACAGTGTTCTCTCAACTCTTCGAGGTTAGTCATTAATATTCTCCCCAGCGATACGTCGAGGCTACTTCTCCAGCTTCTTCTGCCGCGCGAAAGTCTTTGTCGGGAACAGATAGAATGTTGCTAAAACTGTTGAATTCGCCGTCTTTACTGATTTCAACAAAACCAGCCTCACTTATCCCTTTAAGGCAAAGCGACACGGTTTCGCTTGTTAGCCGGATTCGTTCTAACTGATATTGTTTGCGGTAAATAAACGCTTTTAACGCTTCCTCTTTGGTGCAGTGATAGCGTGAGCGGGCAGCATTTTTACGGCTACGCTTAATTGCCTTGTCGCCTGGTTTGCTGAGATATTGGATAATTTGTTCAAGACTCATTAGCGGGTAGTCATGGCAATACCAAAATGTCTTTTCTGTCTCCCTTAGAATTACCATTTGCCACAGCATTACGATTGGCCGTCCATGCGAATCATTACCGTCTGTATAGCGATAGCAGTATTTCTTGTCAGCCATGATGTTCACCCCTCAGGCTGGCGGCGAACTCCCGCAAATCACGAAATACCATTACGCACACGTCATCAAGTTCCCCGTATTCACCTTCAAGGCGTGAAACTTGCTCTTCAACACCCTGCGCCTTTATCTCGTTGAGCGCCTGAGTGGTGGCACTCATTTCAGCTTTGATTATTTCTACAGCCTTGGCGTGGGTAATGAGTCCGGTCATGTTTTCATCAAACCAGCCTTGTAATCCATTCACCTCCATTCTGTCTGGAATTTCCAACTGAGCCTCGTCAGTAGTACCCTCAAGCCATTCCCTTGCTTGACCTAACTTGCCTTGAGTAATGCAGAAAAGAGCCGCTTGTGCACCCATCATGGTGCGATGCAGCAACCATGCATTTGATAACTCACTGGCGGCCTTATCAGTAAGCCCTGCATTCTCGAAAACCAGTCGAGATATCAGAACTATTGCCGCATCGCGCTCAGCTTTTAACGTTTCATAATCAGTATTTTCAGACATAACTATTCCTCAGCAGATTGACTGCCGGTAATGGGGGGGGATTAGGCTGCCAGTCCGTTGGCAGCGAGTGACAATTTCAGATTTGAGTTAATCCGCTCAGCAATTAATTGAGCAATGATCTGGTTTTTAACTACCCGGTTATAAGGGGTAATCCATCCGTGGTGTATCTCTGAATAAACGAGGGTTATTCTTCCTACTGTGATGTTGTCGTGAGAATGGGTCATAGGCTGCCCCACTGGTCACCAAATTTGAATCCTAAAGCATCAAGAGCCTCGTCCATGGTCTTAATGAATTGAGGTATCTTCAACTCAAAGGCATCCTGGAATTCGTTGTCTTTGTCGATGATGATTGAGTGCATGTTCTCGCGGCGCATGCGCGGGTCATAATTGCTAAACCACCACTGGTCACATCCTGCTACCCACATAGAGTATTGAACCTGAGCCATGTACTCCTTTTTTACTGCCTCAATACCGCCAAGGCGAAACTTAACGTACTGAGATGATGTGTAAGGTGACTTCAGCTCAAGTCCTCTCCCATCGCTGCACATGCCATCAGGTGAGCATGCGCAACGCATTGATTCATCATTGTAATAAATGGGGGGTTGGGTAGTTGTCAGGTCGTTTTCAAACTCAAAAAGAAATCTTGCAGCTTCTTCGTGTTTCTTCCCCCAAAGCAGGGGGCGGGCGGGTATTTCGTCGGGGATCCTTCCCGTACAGACTTCAGCAATTAAATCCATCATGTATGTTTCTGCCATGCCAGATAAAACCCCTGCATCCTTGTCCTTTTTTGACTTTGGTTCTGTCAAAATATCGCCAACTCTTGAAGCTGTAATGCATGCTAACCTGCACATTTTCCACTCGTCGCTTCCTTGCTCGATAGCGGAAATGTCAAAGCCAAGCCGCTGTGATGCCATTGCATCGCTAAGCATTTGCAGCCTCCTTGTTGTTGGCTAATCGGCGTTCCATGCTTGATATAAGCATCCCTGCTTCGACGTTAGTAAGTTCAGACTGGTTATTAACTTCACGTCCTGTGAGTGTTTTGCATGCTTTCTTTAGGCTGTCGAATGTGGAATTAACCTGGATGAGAATGGAGTTAATCTTATCGTTTTGCTCAGCCGTTATTGGCGTAACATCTCGCTCAGGCGACTTTGCATTCTCGAAGTTATTTCCCTCACCGCCTTCCGTATTAACATAATCAATGGCCGCATCCAGACGTTCACGGCGGGGCCAGTATTTGCTTGCTCTCTTGACGATGGTTTTCCGTGCCATCTCTTCCCAAAAGTTTTTCCATGGGCCATTTTTTGCCTTGCTAGTAGCTTCCGTGGCTTTAATTTCTGCTAGGCTCATTTCTTCCGTGAGGTAGTCACCATCTGGTGTTTTTATGGTGCAATAGCCGCCAACAACAGTTCCTCTGTCGCCAAATGTGTTGTACTTATGAGTCGGTGCGCTATCCAATCCATTGGATTCATACGTATCATTTGAGTAAACGAGTTTGCATTGACCCCACTTAATAGCCCCTGTCGCTTGAGCCAAGTGAAGAAGGCCCATATAGCTGATATCAAGGCACACCATACCGTCACGAGGAACCAGGTAGGCCAACTTACTTGCCGGGTTTAATGTGATACCAATTGCTGCCACGTTGATAATTGCGTTCTGTGCGCTAGCAGGGTTGGCTATCGCTGTTTTTGTCAGATATTCATTTCTCTGGAAAAGCTGCACAGCGAATTGGCTTTCCTTAGCCCATGTAACTCCCTGATCTGTCAGTGCGCTGGAGAATAGCGGTTCCTGTTGTTTTACAAATTCAACGATACTGAAGCTCATCACGCCGCCTCCTCATGCCCGTCAATCATCATTGCTCGCTCGTACTTCGCGGCAATAAGCATTGAATCCCATAAGAATTGAGATGCCATTTCTTGGAAATCAGTGTTATTTAGCATCAGGTGAAGTGCCTTTTGGTTTAAGTCGCAGAAGCCTACCTGTTTAAATAGCGCTTCAATGTGCTTAATCTTGATTTCTGTATTCAGCTCGGCAGTTCGCGCTTCCAGCGCTTTTTCGTCACGATAATCAAATCCCTTTGTGACCTTATCGAGTGCCATAATCCGGGTGACGTTCATAGCGGATTCCCCTTACTGCGTAGAAACTCAACTATCTTGTCCAGCAGGCTCTTGCGTGGTGGGGGCGTGAAGCTGGCTGATGTGAGGCGATAGGCTGGCGCGTGCTGAATTTTGGTCAAATAGTTAGTAGAGCAGCCCGATGCGGTCTGCCCAGCAAATGCATGTTGCATGGGATACTCCGGTTTAATTAGTAGTGAATATTTGTGTGAGGAATTTGGTTATTGATAAGCGCTTTCAGGGTGGCAATCGCCTGTTCGCGAGTTAGTCCAGCGTGTTCAATTAAGCCGTTTACAACTGCGGTGCCAATAGTCTTGCGATGCGCTTCGTTAGCTGCTCGCGCTGCTGCTTCATCAGCAACACGCTTCTCTTCAGCTATCCTAGCGTCTTCTTTCTGCTGCGCTTCTCGCTTAATGCGATCTGCTTCTTCCTGCGCTTTACGTTGTTCGGCTGCGATAGCTTCCTGCTTCTCACTTTCGGCTTTCTGCTCTGCTGCGATACGATTGCGCTCTGCAAGTTCAGTTGCTTCCCGCTTTTCACGTTCAGCTCGTTCCTGAGCCAGTTTCGCATCACGTTCACGCAGTTCTGCTGCTTCAATGTCACGCTTGGCTTTCTCTTCAGCTTCACGTTTCGCTTTCTCTGCCGCCTGTTGAGCAATGAACTCCTCATGGGCTTTGCGCAGACGCTCAACTTCTTCAGCTTTCTCTTTGGCGTCACGGTCGAATGCGTCATTCATCAGTAGGGCCATTTCGTGATCGGCTTCTTTCTTGGCTGCTGCCTTTTCTGCAATTCTGATAGTGATAACGGCATCCATATCGTGGGCTTCCTGCCACATAGCCGAGTAAGCTTCTTCGGCTGCGATACGTTCAGCTTCAAGCTTTAGCCGTTCCTGTTCAGCCTCAAACTCCAGCTTTGGCAGTAACACCTTTTCTTTCAGCGCATCCAACCGGTCACGAACCGTCTTGCGGCTGGCATCAATTTTCTTTGGCACCTCTTTGTATTCGGTAACCAAATCCTTACCCAGACCATCCAAATAAGTTTTGGTCTTAGCCACTTTCAAGCCGAGAGAAGCAATAGCGTCGCGGCCTTTCTTTGTGCTGACATCTGGAACAAACGAATTAACTTCTTTCTCAACCTGCTGAAGAATTGATTCGATGTGGTCAGGCTGGGTAAATACTGCGAGAGCGTTTTTAGGATCGATAACAATCGATAACCCGTTTGCTTCACTCATGCTCATTTCCTTGTGTTTAGCCCACAGCAAAACACCGACAGTTGTCAGTTATTTACTCTGGGGATTGGTAGGGGATTAATTGTTGATTGCGACTAAGTCAGTGAATGTGCTGCGCCAGATATGACCGCTCTGAATTCCGAGTATTTTCGCTAAATCAGCCATGGCCTTTAGTTTGTTATCACCAAACCCAGCAGGGGACTCCTGAAGATTTACAAAATCCTTTTTATGAGCGCACCACGAATTACCGTCCTTTTCGATTTCAACTCCAACGACTTCCGCGAATTTGTCCGCATCTGTATCGTTGCATTTCCATTTGCCCGCCAGTTCATCCACACGGTCAGGGTTAGCACCTAAAGCCGTAGCCTCAATCAAAAGCTCCCACGCGCTTTTTCTGTCATGTGGATCAATTGCCCACGCACATCGAGCAAGGTCTGAATCTCGAATGCCTGCAATAGCGTCTGGATCTGGTTTATAAATAAGTTCGCCGTTTACGTGTAAGTAATACCAACCGATTATGCTCATGCTGTTTCCTTGAATTTTAGGTACAAAAAAAGCCGCCTAAGCAGCTCGTTGTTTGTTTCAGTGGTCTTATTGCTGCCACCGGTTAAGTGGCAGGGGTAAGGTCACTGGGGTTCCGAGATGAAATCTAATACTTCCTGCAAATCACCGTCACACAGAGCTACATATCCATCAGCATGCATGGTGCTGAAGCCACTCAATGCTTATGTTTCGATATTGACTCATCATTCATTCCTCATTTACCCGCCAATAAAAAAGGCCGCGTTATGCGACCTGTATAATTTGTGCTGGGATATTTAGCCACGCCCAGCCGTGGTTTCCCTGCTTTCCACAGTCAAAGGAAATTGATATGTTGGTTATTCCACAGTCAATATAGGGAGTTAAAAATGTCTGGTACTACAAATCCGTTACTTAATCCAGGTCAAGCCGCGCACGAAGTGATCATTGAGATGATAAAAGCAGGCAAAATTTCATACATTAAAGATGCTGAGGAGGTTTTTACTCGCATGCTTGATCATTATCGTGCTGAACAGAAGCGGATTCTGGCTGAAAATACATCTCGATAAATGCATCTCTTACCTCTCGGGCCAGTGTCTTAACTGGCTCTGTTCGCTCATTCACTCCTACGCCTAACGTAGAAAGCCTGTTTGAAAGTGTCTGAGCTGCTATTAACTGTACTTCACGTGGTAATTCTTCAAATCTCATTCTCTTACCCCTTAACTATGTGGTAGGCCTACTTAATAACGTGATAGCAATCTTCACGAACCTTACGGAAGCCTGCTGCAAACTTAGCTACCTGTGGTAAGCAGGTCTTACCGCCAGACTTCTTTGCTGTAGGCTCCGTGAAGCATTTACGACGCACATCCCTTATCTTTGCTAGGTCGCAATCTTTCGCGCCCTTGTGGTGCTTCTCGATGTGCATAAGCGGTATCCTTGGATTGAAGTTCAACCCACACACCGGACAGCGAATTTCATTCTTCATACTCACCTCTCGCTTAGAGAACTTATTACTGCCGCCTCGAACTGACAGCGACAGGGTATAAATTCACGTCTCCTTTAAAGAACACTTAGCGGTCGATCCCTCTCGGGGCCGGAAGTGATTACATCGCTCACCTCGGTGCGTGTTGCTTAGTTGGCGTCCTGCCGTGTTGATGGACTTAATTTAATACTATAGTTGTATTGTCGTCAACAACTATGGTTGTAATTAAGTTGTAATTGGTTTTATTTGGTTGTTTTTAAAGTGAATTTAATTTAAAAATAATTCAGACGTGACTCTTCGCACCGGCTAACGGGCGTGAAAAGTGTGCTAAATTGGGTGAAATTTAGACGGAGAAAGCTATGAAACTGGATGAAGGAAGACTAGACATGATCATTAACTCGATGGGCCGAGCTGTTATCGAGCTATCATTTGCGGACAGTGAAATAACTCAGCAGGCTATCGTGGATAAGTTGGAAGGGTATCGGAAAGAAACTGGGAACGTGATAGGTAAGGGCATTAACAGGGATGCAGCAGAGATAGTGAGGAAGGGGAGTAGAGCTGTAGAGTAGGCACAAAAAACCCGGCAGCGGGGCCGGGTTACTATATTGCGGCTTTGATGGCGCTTATGATTGGTGGAAGTAATTGAGCAATAAAAATAGCTCCAACCACCCAGACAATGATACTGAATTTAGCGTCGCTTATATCAGCCTTAGTTGCATAATTTGACTTTATGACAGCAAGATCGGTTTTGATGGTTTGCATGTCATCTTCGAGTTTTTTAATTCTAACAAGCATGTCATCTCCCCCTCCATTACCTCCACTGTGAGAAGTATAGTGATCCTTTGATGTTTCAGAGTCAATATGATTGTTTACTCTGTGAGAGTAACCAGGGTGTATTCCGATTTCTATAGTTGATTCAGCCATTTGCTTTGCTAACCTTAAAGTAAGCTGAGTTTTGATGAATGACTTTCTGATCAATCGAGAGTTCAGCTTCGATAAAGTAAGTCCCTTCAGTTTCAAATTGGCAATTTTCAATTTTCAAATCTATGGAAGCAGCGATATCGTTTGGCTTACCCTGCGTATCCTTTGCCCGAACCCATATGCCTTTTTTTTCTGATATCGAGATATCGGCGTCCTGCCCGCACTTATACATTTGAACTGAGAGGTAATAAGCCTGATCGTGGGTCATCCCTACTAAAAACACGCTAACATCCATATCATAAGTAGTTGGGAACTCGTCAAAGTCAAATGCTAATAAAGGCGACTTTGCTCCAGATGACAAACTTCGATCATCGGCATGTGGAAAAAGAAATGCTATTTTTGCGTTAATCATTTTTATCCCATTTAATCTAATTCATTACTAATCAATCATCCCACCCCTCTATGGGCTAGCAGTGGGTTAGCTACCAAGCCATTACTGACCAGTTGATTACTCGGCCGATTATTTCAACCGAGCTAAGATCAGCTTCTTCATCAGGGAACTCATCTTTGTTGTAACTTCTAATGCTTAACTTGTTGCCAGGTAATCGATAGAGGATTTTTAAGCGACAAAGTCCATCCTGACAGATGCCATAAATGCCTCCATCAACAATCTTTTTATTTCCAGTATCAATTGTTACCGTTGTCTTTTCTGGCATGACAGGAAGCATGCTGTTGCCATGTATAGGGAACGAAACTACGTTTTCTTTTTGAGCCCCATAGCGACGCAACGTCGCCTTTGAAAATCGCAAAAGAAAAGCATTGTGGTCATCGCCATTTTCTTTCCCATGCCCAGCAGCAAGTTCTATATCTTTATAAAACCTAATGTAAACCTCGTCATCTGGTAGTGGGGTATCGCTATCCCACGCATCAACACTTCCCCATTCAGATTCAGGGGGGATAGAAGATTCAGATCTATATGGCTTTGCGTTGCTATCTAAATTATTTGCTTCGCCAGATAACCACTGAGGATCTACATTCAGGGCATTAGCCAGCGCAACGAGGTAGCCAGTCTTTTCGACCTTGCCCGCTTCAATTTTCTGAATCGCCGCCTGTGTAACTCCAGCACGCTCACCAAGCTGTACTTGAGTTAGTTTTGCGGCCTTCCTCGCCTTCTTCAATCGTTCTGCTAGTTCCATTTTCATCTCGCGAAAATACAACCGTAGTAATCACGCGTCAAACAACCATTTGCTTGCAATAAAACAACTATGGTTATATATTTATCTCTAATTACAACGGAGGTAGTTTTATGAACCAAATTATTAAAACCGCTATCGCCATTGTTGGTACTCAAAAGGAACTAGCAAGAGCGTGCGGAGTAAGCCAGTCAGCCGTTCAGAAGTGGCTGCACAACAAGGCAAAAGTAGCGCCTGAAAACGTTGATGCATTAGTTAAAGCAACTGGTGGTGCTATTGAGGACTATCAGATTCGACCTGACTTGCCACACCTGTTTAAACACCCAGAACAAGCAGCTTAACAAACAACTTAGTAACCGAACGACCCGGTATACGGTCGGGTGCCCGGCGTGGTCAAGGTTGACTGTCAATGGTGCGCAAAAAATAACACTACCAAAGTGACAGGCTCACAGCTTTGTCACGTAACAACCAAACCACAAGGGAAGTATTACGCATGGAACGTGCAAGTAACAGCAAGAGAATTATGGAAGTTGAATCTGAGCTACGAAGCCGAATGGCTATCAAGGGCCAGAGCAAGTTTGCGCGGGAGGCTGGCTGGGCCGAATCAAAGGTAAGCCGGTTAAACGTACATGACATGGCAGTGACGTTTGTTCTTCTGGAGAAGATATGGGAGACGAGCGTGATAAGGGAAATCGCAAGGCAGGCTGTGATTGCGGTGACCGGAAAGCAAAAACCCCTGGCGGCAACCAAGGGTTCTGAACAACAGATAACAATCGACTTCTAAGGAAATTATACATGGGCACATCAACAGTGGCAATCATTGTCCCTTCTGACATTTCAGCCAAAATACGGGAGATTGAAACTTCATATCTAAATTATTTGGCAGAAAATAGAATTCCAGATGATCACATCATCGTTGTAAATTATTCGGGCGGGAAAGACTCAACGGCCACGCTAGCAGTTGCTCACCATCTTTTCGGCAACAAGGTTCGTTCGGTCATGGCTGACACAGACAATGAGCATGAGCTAACAATTAACTTCGCAAATAATATCCATACACAAATTGGTTGTTCACCAGTTGAAGTTGTCAAGCGTATCTACACGCAAGAGCATTTTGACCGCCGCCGCGCAACAATAAAAAAAGGGTGGAGCAAAAAGCAAGCTATCCGTATGGGTTCTTATCGCGGTGTCATCATGCCATCACTTAGTCGTTCAGATACCCAATTTGGTCGGGCTTGGCAAAGTACGGCCGCTCGATGGGGGATTGAATTTGATAACCCACTTGATGCAGCTCTATCTGTATTGCACCCATCTGGTAATAGTTTCCTCGATGCAGCACTGTTGCACGGCAAGTTCCCAATGTTGCGCGATCGTTTTTGCACTGATGAGCTGAAAATTCAAATTGCTTATGACGCAGTCATGGCCCCATTGCTTAACGATGGGGAAGTTATTGTTCAATGGTCTGGCGTTAGGGCTGATGAGTCCAGCAAGCGTGCAGGGTACTCACGATTCGAAGCTGACCGTCGAGATCCTTCTTTTCTCTACAATTTCCTCCCAATTCATCAGTGGACGGCGGTTGACGTTTTCGCGCTACACAAATATCTCGGCATTAAACCAAATCCTCTCTATTTAAAAGGCGCAGACCGTGTCGGCTGTATGAATTGCGTACTCTGCAACAAAGAGGAAATTGCACAAACCGCCGCCCGCTACCCTGACCACATAGAAAAGCATCGTCAATGGGAGCTTAAAGTACGACTTGTTAGCCGCTGGGTTCACTGGATGAGCATTGGCACCTTCAGGCAAACATGGTTCAAGCAATTTAAACAGCCATTCGGCACCATCCCACAAATCGGGCATCTATTGCCAGAAGTTCAAATTATCGACTGGTCTTCATTTTACGGCACTCGCGGTGGTATGGGCGCTCCTGGTGTTGATGATGTGATTGAGTGGGCAAAAACAGGCAGGGGCGGCAAGGTATATGACATCGTAAAAGCCAGTATTGATACCAGTGTGTGCTCATCACGCTACGGTCTTTGTGAATAGGAGATGACCACATGAGTACAGCTAAATTCTATGACTTAAGCGCCGAACGTGAGCGCAGGAGCAACAGGATGGAGAACCAGAAGCTTGGTTATGTCCCGTTGTACCGAAGCATCAAGAAGAAACCTTGGGCCAAAGACGTTTTCCTGCGGACTCTCTGGGAGGATCTGCTATTCGGTGCTCAAAGAAAGCCCCGCACGGTTAATTTCAAAGGTCACCAATGGAATCTTCAAGCCGGTCAACTGGTCACGACAGCGGCTGATTTAGGGCTATCTCTGTGCGACAGAGAAGGTAAGCCAACAAGCCGTGATGCGGTGGGCAGGATGCTCTCCTTTTTCGTCAAAGAAGGGATGATCGCAACGGGTGGAGAGAAGCGAAAAGGGACGGTAATCACCATCCTAAATTACGCTGAATATGCCGAAAAAATAGACAATTTACCCGCACATAACTCCGCACTTAAACCCGCACATAGTGAAGCCAGTAACGGCGCGGCCTTAGAGGGTGGTGCCGCACATAACGCCGCACTTAAACCCGCACATCATGAACAAGAAGGTAATAACAATAATATAAAACCCTTTACGTCAGAGAATTCTAACGAATCCCCTGACACCCCACCTAAGAAGCTTCCTGTTGTTCGTCCTGATGCTGCAATCCAAAGCGGTAAAAATTGGGGAACTGCTGATGACCTTCGAGCAGCGGAGTGGATGTTCAACGCCGTGCTGATGATTGCCCCTGACGCTAAAAAGCCGTCTTTTGCTGGCTGGGCCAATAGCATCCGATTGATGCGTGAACGGGATGGCAGGAATCACCGAGATATGTGTGTGCTCTTCAAGTGGGCCACGCAGGATAGCTTCTGGTGTGGCAACGTGCTTTGCCCGTCAACGCTACGTGATAAGTGGGACAAGCTGGACATCAAGCGCAAGAAGCAGCAATCAGGCACTGCCACTGGTAAGCCTGTTATTGATTTTGATAACACTGACTGGATAAACGGGGTATCGGTATGAGAAATGTCGTCACAGCCATCCAGAACCGTGATGGTCAATCATTGCAGCAGATGTACGCCGCTGATAAGCCAAAGAAGCAGGTGCCAGAGCAGGCCGCGCAGATATTTAACGAGCTATTTCGCCAGTTGAAGGCTGCATTTCCAGCGCTGATGACCAGTATCAAAGACCAAAGCGACCTGAACGAATTACGTCGCCAGTGGGTTTTGGCATTCATCGAAAATGGAATTACCAGCATCGACCAAGTTAACGCAGGAATGAAGATCGCCCGCCAGCAGGCTACGCCGTTCCTCCCGTCACCTGGTCAATTCATCGCATGGTGTAAGCAGGGTGCCACCCGCGCCGCTGGGCTGCCAGATGCAGATGAGCTTTACGACATGGTGATGGACTACGCCAAACGTCGTGACATGTTCAGCAGTGCCGAAGCATTCCCTTGGCCAAGCAATCCGGCTTACTGGATGGTCACGAAACTCTACTCACAGCAGCGGGTTCAGGGGTTATCTGAGCAGGATTTGCGGAAACGCTGCGGCAAAGAACTGGCTGACATGTCGAAGCGCATCGAGGCTGGAGAACCCATCCCCGCGCCGGTGGTGCAAATCCCTAAACTTCACATCCCGGTCAGCAACGAGAAAGCACTGGATCACATTGCCGAACTGCGCGCCAAGCTGAACATGACAAGGAAATCATGATGCTGATTAATGTTGAAGATTATGAAGTTATTGCAGCTTACGCCGGTAGTGATCGCTCTTGGCATGATCGAGTATCAACCAAAGAAGGCATAAGACAGCACCTGATTTTCAGTGAAAAAATGGCTAAAACCGCAATTTTAGTAGCTAAGCATGAATCGAAATGTATTCGTGGTTCGAAATTTCTCCCATCGGTGGATGAATTCATCACATGGTGCAAACAGAGGAAATCATGATGGACATAACTAAATCGCGGGAAGAGTTCGAAATCGCATGTCGAAATGTATTAATTAACTACGGATTAGCAAAATTCGAAAATGGTGAATACGCATCTGAATCAACTAGGGCTGTATTTTCTGGATGGCTCGCCGGTCGTGAAAGCCTTGAGGTGGAGCTGCCAGCAAAAATAACCTCCAAAGATACGCATTGGACTACGCCAAATAAGATGCGTGAAGCCTTAGTTTTATCCCTCCGCACTGCCGGTATTCGAATCAAGGGAGAGAGTGAATGAAAACAGACTCGTATTTCGACAATGCTGTAATGAATGCCGCTGAGGAACTAAAGAGCCGGGGCCTGATAGATTTTCAAATCTCATCAACGGGAGCTGAAATGTTTACCACCGTACAGGATGAGACATTCTCGGCTGGTAGTGGTGACATATCCGCCGCTGCTGAATTTGGTCGCTCTGTGCTGGCGCTAATCGAAAAGTCATACGGCAAGCCACTTTGCATGCGCATGACGCAACAGGATATCAGCATGAAAACAATGTCTGGTGTGATGTCTATTCGTGTTGAGGAGCTAAATTCATGAAAGAACTAGATAGTTTCACTGTAGAGAGACTGGAAGAGTTAGCGGTGTTAGACGAAAGTTTGCTCATCCTCCCTGCATCACATAAGCAAGTAGCAGCACTAGCCCGAATCGCGTTAGCTGCAAAGAGGGATGAGCCAGAGTGGTATGTCGTAATTACAAGTGTAGGGGTTTGGCAGACGCGTTATAAAACCCGCAGCGAAGCAGAAAACCATATTAAGCCGTGGCACAAGGAATACTGGATTAAAGAACTCTACACCACCCCACAGTTGAACTCTCCGGAGGTACACAAACTTATTTTAAGCGAAGTCAGTGACTTTTGTGCCGGACTTGGTCAACCGGGTGAGCCAGAGTTACCGGAAGATATTCAGCAAGAGCTGATGAATCGGATTGAATTAGTTTTCAATAATTGCGGATGAAACCATGCAAATCGATATGGTCAAGAATGCCGGTGGCGTTTTTGTTCCAGCCTTCGATCACGACTTACCAAGGTTAACCAAGTTCAAGAACGGCGAGATGTACACCGCCGACATTAAGCTAACTCGAAACCCCGCTTTTCATCGAAAGATGTTCGCCTTCTTCAACTTCTGCTTTGCTCACTGGGCAGCAGAGAATGCCGGTTATGAATTCACAGATGAATATACCCAGAAAGAAGAATTCAGGAAGAACCTGACTATTCTGGCTGGATTTTTTGACGTCGTGACAACCATCAAAGGCGAGACAAAGGTGAGGGCAAAGAGCTTGGCTTACGCGAACATGGAGCCTGACGAGTTCGAACGCTGCTACAACGCAATGGTTAACGCCGCAATAAAACACCTGTTCGGTCGCACGAATGACCAGAACATTATCAACCAACTTTATAGCTACTTCTGAGGTCGGACATGAAAATTACAGACCAAGAAATCCTAACGAGCATATTCCATGAAACAGCAAAGAAACTCCCATACTTCGCGACAAATAACTATTTTGGCAATCGGCGCGGGCTGGGTAGCACCGATGCATGGTCACAGCGTTATGCGACACAAATATGCACTGCTTATCGTGAAAGTGCGCTGAAATTGGAGTTGAGCAGCACCCAATCAATGATCCGAATTCGGGAGTTAATTGCTGCTCACTCATCGCGTTCTCCTTACTCTGTCGAATTTTGCGCGCAGCAAAACGCATATGTGGTCATATGTGGGTATTTCGCTGGCGGGGATTGGGGGTTTAGGCTTGGTTCGAGAGGTCTTGCGGAATATCAGGTTATCTATGGCTATCTGAGTGCTACTTCGTCGCGTCATCGGCACCACCATTTCCATAAATGGAAAATAGACGCTCCTAAAAATAAAATTGGCCACAGGATTGCCGCTGGCAACGCCCATGCTGAACTTATATTTTCCCTTTCATCAAGCTTGCAGGAGAAATAACCCATTAAGTAAATTCCCATGATGATATAAATAGCGATTGCGTCCATCATATGCGCCCTCCTGATTTTCTCAGAAAAAGCCAGTAAGGCCATGTGATGCCAATGCAAAACGCCCTTACATACCCCGAGACGGTTTCGTTGCTTCCTTGAATGTCATGAGCCCATTCAGATACAACGCCAGCCATCCAGAAATAAGCTGCGACTAATATCAGAGTAATCATGCTGCCACCCTCCCCTTGTCACCGAACTCAATAACCAGAATCTCAGTGATATTCGCCGCTAACTCATCAAATCCCACGTCACTGACCGGCTCTTTTGTTATTCCGCCGTTAGCCAATAGCTCCATCGTTCTTTCAAACATTGGCTTTGTTTCGCTTTCCGGCAATGAGAAGTAAAAAGACTGTCCGGGTCGAGCCTTCTCCGCTATTAGATGACCACTGGCAATTAACTCACGATGAGCTATGCCTGATAGCTGAAAAGTTTCTCAGGAATAACGGCTTCAAAGTGGCATTTCATGACCGCTTCGTTGCCGCTGTATCAACTGGAGAACAGCCAGATGCAATAGGGTTTAGGAATCTGGCGTCATGTCTGATTGAAGCGAAGTGCTCACGCTCTGATTTTTTGGCAGACAAGAAAAAGCGTTTTCGTATTGATCCAGAACTGGGCATGGGCGACTGGCGGTTCTTTATTTGTGAACCGGGAATTATTAACGCCGCTGACCTGCCGCAAGGGTGGGGGTTATTGCACGTAAAGAACGGACGAGTTTACAAGGTGCATGGCTGGCCCGGTAACGCTCTGTGGTGCTCTACAGCATCGAAGCCGTTCAAAGCCAACAAACAAGCTGAATGCGACTTCATGTACAGCGCACTGCGAAGAATGCAAATCAGAGGTCACTTATCTGAAGTCTATGACGGACTGCCAAAGCCGGAGGTTAGCCATGCTTGAACTACAGCGCTCCGTCTGTGCGTTCTGCTTCAAACCAATGACTGACGGCTCTATTTACGCTCATCAGAAATGCATTGATAAAGCAGCGAAGGAGAAAAGAGATGGCGAGAATACTCAGTCATCCAGGTGAGCGCCTAAAGACTCTGGCAGAGGAAAACTATGAGCTGAGGCGAGAGCGAATGCTGATGAGGCAACGGCTAATAACTCTAGGTCACCGGCTTGATATGGCGCAAAAGGAACTATCCCTACACCATTTCGATATAACCGCAATTCCCCCGATCCCCATGACCAAAAAAGTATCTGCATGGATAAGCGAATACGGCGTCCCATGGGAGGCTCTTTACTGTCCTGAGTGTCGGAGTTGGTTTATCGAACTGGATAATTCATTCCCATACCACCTCGAATGTTGCGTGTGTCGATGCGATATAAAAAAGGAGGAAGCCGATGATAAACAAGCTACCGAATCATCGTAACTGCAAAGTATGCAAAACGAGGTTCAAGCCTGACCGCGTAGAAACGTGGTGGTGCTGTCCAGAACATCGAGAAGAGTACGCCATACTTTTATACCGAAAAGACCGTGAGCGAAGGCAGAAGAACAAATCAGTAGCAGATAAGCAGTTAGCCAAGACACAGAAAGACGAATTGAAAGCCAGAAGGGAGAAGTTAAAGACCAAACCGCAGCGAATGGCAGAGGCCCAAGCAGCGTTTAACAAGTATGTGAGACTCAAGTATTTAGGTGTCCCCTGCATAAGTTGCGGCAGGTACCCAGAACAGAAGTACGGCGGCACGATGGAATGTGGTCACTATCGAAGCCGAGGCGCAGCCCCCCACCTCCGATTTAATCTTCACAACACTGGGTCCCAATGCGTTTATTGTAATCGACACCTAAGCGGCAACGTAGCCGGTTTCAGAATAGGGCTTATCGAGCGTGACGGCTTAGATAAGGTTCAGGAAGTAGATTCAAACCACGAAACCCGCAAGTTCGACATTCCATATCTAATCCGCATTAAAACCATCTTCACCAAGAAAGCCAAGATGCTTGAGAAAAGGCGATCCCATTTTCAGGAGGTAGCAGCGTGAACGCATATGTGAAAACCATTCCAGGGTTACTTATCGCTTCTTATGGAAACCAATCAACTGTAGCGGCCCAGCTAAATACTCAGCGCTCAACGGTCAGGAAGTACGCCAATGACTCCAAGGGTGAGCACCACGCAATTGTTAATGGTCGGCTGATGGTTGGGACAACTGGCAGGAAGAGGATTGAGAAATGAGACTGGAATCAATAACGAAACACTTCTTCGCTAAATCCACAATGATTAGCGACTCTCCACGGGCAACGGCTTCTGATTTACTTACCGGCACCGACATCATGGCAGCGTTAGGGTTGGCAGACCTTAAAAGCGGCTTCGGGCTGGAATTGTTCTTGGCAAAGCAGGGGATCAGTAATCCGCATCGCGCCGTGGAAAGTCTTACTCAATATGCGCTGGAAGAATCCGTTAAGTACAAAGCAATCTCAAAGCTCGATAAGAATATTAAACAAAACGTTGTGCAAACTCTCGCAAGATATGCGTTTGCTGATTATGCGCGGAGTGCTGCCAGCGTTCGTGAGTGTGAATGCTGCAAGGGGGAAGGGTTCATAGAAGCTGATGTTTTCACAATGAAAAGCCATTACACAATGCAGTTACCACAATTTGCTAAAGACTTTGGTCAAAGTCCGAGTGACTTCGAAGTGAAGCGAAAGGTTGAAGAGACAGTCCGACTGTTGTGTAAGCCGTGCGGCGGGAAAGGCGTAGTTTCCAACTCATGTCGATGCAACGGGAAAGGCACCGTAGTAGACAAGGAGAAATCAGAGCAGCAGGGAATTCCGGTTTATAAAACCTGCGGAAAATGCTCAGGTCGTGGATATTCTCGGCTTAAGTTTGCTGATGTCTACGAGGCCGTTAGAGAGCATTTGCCCGAACTAGCTTCCAGCACATGCTATGAAAGCTTTAAGCCGTTCTATGAGTTACTGGTAACGAAATGCTTAATGGAAGAGGGCATGGCTGATTCAATGCTCGCAAAAGTAACCCGGTAAATTACGATAGGAGCATTATTGCCACGGATGGCGACATTATAAAAACAAAGTCTTGCATTTTCCGGAAAAATGGACTAGATTCATCTCTAACGGTGGTAATTGCATCCGTTGAAGTGGTTAACCACCAAATAATCCCAGCCCTTGAGCTGGGTTTTTCTATTTTAGGGCTGCGCTAATGCGTGGCCTTTTTGCATTTAGCTCCCGCCTACACCAATCAACCGCAAACACCCTCTAGCGAAAAGTGGAAACGGCGGTGAGCTAATTCCTCACAACAGCATACGAACCCGACCAATGGCGGGAAGATAATTCCCCAAATGGGGGTGGGTTATGAAAATGGAAAAATACTCAAGCGGTATCGCGAAATTCTTCGGTGGGCTTTTGATGGGGTTTGGAGCGATGTCCTTAAATGACTGGGCTGTTCTTATTGGTATGGCTTGTGCTGTAGGTACGTTCGCTCTGAACTGGTACTACAAGGACAAGGAATTCAAGTTGAGGTTTAACCCTAAGTCTGGAGCTGAAAATGTCACCAGCGCTGAGGAATAAGATAATTGGCGTATCGGCTGCCGGGGCATTAGCAATAGCCGGAGCATTGCTTGGTGGTGACGATGGGTTAGAGGGCCGCAAGTATGTGGCTTACCACGATGTCATTGGCGTTTTAACAATTTGTGATGGTCACACTGGTAAAGACATTATCCCCGGCAAGAAATATTCAGATGCTGAGTGCGATGCTTTGTTACAGAAAGACCTGGTACCAGTACAGCGCACTGTCGATGCCGCGGTAAAAGTTCCACTGAGCAAATACCAGAAAGCCGCGCTCTACTCATTTACCTATAACGTAGGCCAGAGCGCATTCACTAAATCCACTCTGCTTAAAAAGCTCAACACAGGCGACATCAAAGGCGCTTGCGATGAGTTACGCCGCTGGACATATGCCGGTGGCAAGCCGTGGAAGGGATTACAGAACCGACGCGAGATTGAGAGGGAATTATGTTTAGCGGGTTAAAGAACATACTCACCTACCTACCGGCGTTACTGCTCATCATTCTGGCTGGCTTATCGCTTCACTTCTACAACGAAGCTGACGAGTGGCACGACAAGGCTGATGCAGCTACAGCACTAGCCCAAAGAAAGCAGGACACCATCGATATGATGGAGAGTCAGCGCCAAGCTGTAGCCGCTATCGATATCAAATACACCAAGGAGTTGGCAGATGCCAAATCTGAAAATGAGCGCCTTCGTGCTGATATCGCTTCTGGCACTAAGCGGTTGCAGCTCAACGCAACGTGTACAAAGCCAGTGCCCAAAACCACCGGCCCCGCCAGCATCCCTGATGATGCCAGCCCCCGATATGATGCAGAATTTGAACGAAATTATCTCAGTCTCAGAGAGCGAATTGGAGTTGCCACAAGCCAAATAAGCGGCTTGCAGGACTACATCACTAATGTGTGCCTGAAATAACCCAACAGGATAAATCATGACTCAGAAAACAGCAGAACAAGTAAAGAGTGATGCATTAGCTACCATGCAGGAATACTTCCCGAACGGCGGTCGAGATTGGGATAACGCCAGCGCGCTATTTGATGCTATTCGTGACGGCAAGGTTGCTGGCTTGGGTATTAATTCCGAGCAAGAGCAAATCACCCCATTAGACCCGCCACGCGCACAGATGGTTGAATATATCAAGACTGCAATAGGAGAGGGATATCAGCCTGAGTATGAGGCAGCAGTGAGCGACCTTGCTGTTATTGATGCGCTTGATGATCATGACTTAAATCGCGAGTTTGGCAAGTGCTGGCAGTGGTACAACATGGGTGGTGGCTGGCATGAGACATTTGAAGAGACCAAGCTACAGAGCTTTGAGAGAAGCGCAAAACCCCTTATTCAGTGGTTGGCTGAAAATATTCATCCCCACCACACAGTAATCGTCACCAGCACTGGCGCTGAGTTAATGGTTGGTGAGATGTCATTCCCCACTAAAGAATTCCTGAAAGACTAAGCAACCAGATTGTGCAGCCCTATAGAGGTGATCCACATCTTGCTGACGGGTAAGCCGTAAGTGGTGTAGCAACTCTGTGAAGACGTGGCAAAGCCGCGATAACCAACGGAGCAAATATGGCAAGACCGGATTGGGGAGCCATTCAAGAACAGTTCCTCGCCGACCATGCCAAATCAAACATCTCCCCTAAAGATTGGTGCGAGGCACAAGGACTTAATTACTCCACCGCAAAGCGTTATATCAAAATTGCGAATGCGAATGGTAAAAGTGCGAATAAAAGTGCGAATTCGCAGAAAGGAAAGGATAGGGCACAAACTGCGAATCCTAACTTAAAGGAAACAACATCAGTTCATCACGACGCTCAACAATTATTGCCTCAACCCATTGATGATTTTGGGCTATCCGACCAGCAGATGATTTTTGCTCGCCATGTTGTTGATGGGAAACCACGAGTTGAAGCATATCGAATGGCTGGGTACTCAGATGTTGGTCATGGCGCTTACGCCAACGCCAGTCGTTTGATGAGGAATGATAAGGTTTCACGATATGTCAGGCATCTTCGCAACGAGCGCCAACATCGCTACACCGCTGAAATTGATGATGTTATATCCCAGCTTAAGGCCATAGTTGATGCCGACCCAAATGACATTGGCCAGTACCGTAGAGTTAATTGCCGTTACTGCTGGGGGTTCGGTTACCAGTATCAATGGCGTGATTCTGTCGAATTTGAAGAGAAACGACTGGATTCGGTAGAGAAAAAGAAAAGAGAGCCGCTCGATGATGGTGGCTATGGCTTTGACCAGTCAATGGATCCCAATCCGGAATGCCCTCGATGCAATGGTGAGGGGAGAGGGGAGGCATTCTTCGCAGATACGAGAGACATCGAGGGTGATGCTCGACACCTGCTTCATGGTGTGAAACTGGGCAAATTTGGAATAGAAATACTTTCTGCCGACAAAGACGGTGCTAGGAAAGAGCTGGCGCGACTGATTCTTCTGCGTACGACAAATGATCGCCAAGCTCAGCTAGAAGTTGAGCGGCAGGAACTTCAGAACGAGAAGCTTCGTCACGAAATTGAATTAATGAAGGACGGCGATAAAGACAACGCGATTGTTGTGCATAACGCATTGCCAATACCGGGAAGATAATCATGGCCGATATTTACCTGCCGACGCTGCACGATGGGCAGCTAAAGGTTTGGTCTGATGCGTGGGAACATCAACTTAACGTCGTTCGATGCGGACGGCGTTGGGGTAAAACGTTCATGCTGGTTAGCGCTGCCGTTACCTACTCTACAGCCCAGTTTAAGCGACCTGGAATGGATATCGAATTAGGTGGGAGGGTGGGTATCTTTACTGCTGAGTACCGCCAATATCAGGAAATTTACGACAAGTTAGAAGAGGTGCTTCAGCCTCTGAAAAAAAGCTTTAGCCGACAGGATAAGCGATTACTGTTGAAGAATGCGGGAAAGATAGACTTCTGGGTTACTAACGATAACAAGCTTGCCGGTCGTGGTCGCGAATATGACATTGTGCTTGTCGATGAGGGGGCGTTTACTAAATCGCCAGAAATGTTGAAAGAAATCTGGGCTAAATCCATAAAGCCAACGCTTCTTACAACCAGAGGGCGCGCGTTTGTGTTCTCAACACCCGATGGCATTGATGACGATAATTTTTTCTACGCCATTTGCAATAACAAAAAACTAGGGTTCTTTGAACATCATGCTCCAACGTCGTCTAACCCTTTTGTTCCTCCTGATGAACTGGAGAAGGAAAGGGAGAACAATGACCCTCGCGTATTTCGGCAAGAGTTTCTGGCTGAATTTGTTGATTGGTCATCTTCCACCCTGTTTGACATCAGCAAGTGGTTCATTGACGAGAAGCCTGTTGAATACCCGGCCATGTGTCAGGCGGTTTTTGCTGTCATGGATACGGCAGTTAAGGGTGGCACAGAGCATGACGGAACAGCAGTAGTTTACTACGCCATTGAAACTCGCCCCGGCATGGAGCGACTAACAATCCTTGATTGGGATGTTGTGCAAATCGATGGCGCTTTATTAGAGGTTTATCTCCCCTCCGTATTCGACCGCCTAAATGAATTAACAGGGCAGTGCGTCGCTGTAAACGGCAGCCTTGGTTTGTTCATTGAAGATGCCAGCATGGGCAGTATCTTGCTGCAAAAAGGCGACAGCATGGGCTGGCCTGTCAAAAAGATAGAGTCAGCACTAACGAGCAAAGGGAAAGATGAGCGCGCAATTATGGCCTCCGGTTATCACTACCGTGGACTAGCCAAAATATCGCGTCATGCCTTCGAGAAAACGGCCGTCTTTAAGGGCGAGACAGCCAACCATCTATTTAAGCAAGTATCCCGATTCCATCTCGCAGATAAGAACGCACATAAGCGCGCTGATGACCTGCTCGATGACTACATGTATGGGCTGATACTGGCATTCGGTAGCGGCGACGCACTCTGATGAGATAACAAAATGATTGACGACGAAATTGAAATCGGCAGCAGCTCACCAGAACTGTCACTGCTTCTGGAGGGTGATGATATCCAGCCAGGAATGAACACTGGATATCAGATCTGCAAAACTATTTACCTTTACCACCCACTTGGCGGAAAAATGGTGGATCGCCCAATCAAGATGGCGATGAATGAATCAAGAACGGTTCATGTTTCTCAGACATTTGCACTTGAACAACGATTGCGCGATGCATTTGAGCGCGAGTGGAGATCGCTTGGTGCTGACCGCCACATTTCAAACGCTGCGCGGATTGCCAGAATTTACGGCACATCAGCAATCGCGATGTTGGTAGGTGACCAAGAGCCTGCTACTGCACTTGATTTCCGCACCCTATACAAACACAACATTAGCTTTAATATTTTGGACCCGTTAAACACCGCTGGCAGCATCGTTCTCAACCAAGATCCTAATGCCCAAGACTTCCAAAAAGTTGATGGCATCCGGGTTGCGGGTAAGGCATATCACAAGTCACGCTGTGTAGTAATCCAGAACGAAGACCCTATTTATCTTGCATATAACCCGGCAGCATTCGGCTTCACTGGCCGCAGCGTTTATCAGCGCGCCTTATTCCCGCTAAAGTCGTTTATTCAGACCATGCGCACCGATGACATGGTTGCAGTAAAAGGCGGATTGCTTGTTACGAAGATTAAAGGGCCTAGCTCTGTTGTAAACAACATGATGCAGAAGCTTAGCGGCATTAAGAGAATGATGCTTAAGCGTGGGCGGACTGGCGAGGTGTTACAGGTCGGTCACGAAGATGCTATCGAGTCAATTGACCTTAATAATCTTGATAAGCCGCTCGATACGGTGAGAAATCATATCTTAGCTAATATTGCCGCCGCCGCTGACATGCCAGCCATCATCCTGAACAGTGAGACATTTACTAAGGGATTTGGTGAGGGTACCGAGGACGCTAAAGCGGTAGCTGTTTACATTGATGATCTGCGTGAGTGGCTTGATGAGCTTTACAACTATTTCATCCGCATTTGTCAGTACCGGGCTTGGAGTATCGAATTCTTCCAAACCCTACGTGCAGATATGCCAGAAATAAAGAACACCTACAGCCTGTATTTCACAAAGTGGATTAATAACTTTGAGTACGTCTGGCCATCATCCCTGAAGGAGCCAGAAAGTGAAAAAGTTAAAGTCGATGAGACGCGATTTAAGGCCATTGTCAGTACGTTGGAAATATTACTGCCACAACTAACTTCAGACCCAGATAACAGAGCCACGTTGATTGAGTGGGCCTGTGAGAATGCCAATGCTAACGAGCACCTGTTCCCGCAGCGCTTAAATCTTGATTACGACTCTTTGTTAAACAATCCTCCTGAGCAGATACCAAACCCACAGGAGCAAATTGACGGGATGCCGCTATGAACCAGTTCACGCGAATTGTGCGAGAGGCGGTTAAGTATTTCCTGAAAAATGGATATTCATCAAGCAGTGAGTTGGAGCGCTGGCAGTCTCTTATCCGAGGTGCCGCTGAGGGAGCTACTGCTGACGATTATGCTGGAATGGTAGCCGAAAGATTAAGGCATTCATACGAGCGCAAAGTAACCAACGGTGGTGCTCTTAATCGTCACCCAGGGATAGCGCGCTTCACCATTCATCATCTTGAACCACAGCTTAGGGCGCAGTTAGATCGCCGCATTCTCGCTAGCGTTGACCTCATCAAACTTAACAGAAGTAAAGCTATCGACACTACGTTATCTCGGTTTAGCGGGTGGGCTAGCAGTATTCCTCCATCAGCAAGCATTGCTCTGGTCGGTAATCAGGGTGGCATGCTGAAAACTGCACAGCACATCCAAAAGACAGCTGAGCAAATGGACTATGAAGCACGGCGCGTAATGATTGACCAGAATCACAAGCTGATTGCCAATATCGACAATGTTATTGCAACAAATAACAACGCTATTGCAGTTGAGTGGCACAGCCATTGGCGACAGGCTGGATACGATTACCGCGTTGATCATAAAGAGAGGGATAAGCACTTTTATCTTATTCGCGGTAATTGGGCGCAGAAGAATGGCTATGTGAAGCTGGCTGAAGCTGGCTATCTGGATGAGATAACACAACCAGGCGAGGAACCATTTTGCCGCTGTTACGTAACCTACCTATACAACCTCCGCAGCATCCCTGAAGACATGCTTACCCAGAAGGGTAAAAAGTTTATGGAGTCGATGGGAGGACAAAAACAAAACTAAAGGAGCATTGAAACGTGGCTATTTTTGGCAGCGGGATAATGTTTCGTCATGGGAAGTTTGTCTTCCTGATCCAGCGCTCTGACGATGGTACGTGGTGCCCACCAGGAGGGAAGGTAGAACCAGGTGAGCTTGCCGTCGATGCCGCAAGGCGCGAAGTGTTTGAGGAGGCTGGCTATCAATATGATGGTCTACTAACCCCGCATAGCGTTTACGGCGATTATCTGACGCTTCGTGCAGAAGTAACGGATCAGTTTGAGGCGAAACTTAACGATGAGTCACTGGCTGCTGGATGGTTTCACATTGATGATCTGCCCAAGCCACTTCATCAGCCATTCGCTGAAATGCTGGGACGGCAGGCGCTCAACGAAACCGAGGTAGCCGCACTTATCTCAGACGGGACATTAAGCAGCCCGCAATACTTCATAAACATGTGGATGTACGCCATACGGGTGACCGGAACTGGTGTTACATGGCGCTCCGCAGGTCAGGAGATGACTTTCCGTAATCCGGATGACTATCTCACCCCAGAGTTCTTACAGCGTGTAGCGGGATTGCCGCTCATCTGGCTTCACCCTAAGAAAAATATACTTGATAGCAATGAGTTTGCAGAGCGCGTTATCGGGACCCTGACGAGTAGTTGGGTTGCCGATAAGGGCGAGGTGTGGGCTATTGCCAGAGTATATGACGCCGAAGCCGCAGAAATTATGGCGACGCGGCAACTAAGCACCTCACCAACTGTAAAGTTTGTTGAGATACCTAAATCAATCATAGTTGACGGTCAGCCTCTACTGGTGGAGCCATCCCCTGAGCTGCTCGACCATGTTGCAATTTGTGAACAGGGCGTATGGGACAAGCTCCTTGACCCTACTGGTGTTAAATCTGATTCCATTCCAAACGAGGCTGAAATAATGGACGAAGACAAATTCGTAGAACTATTTAATAAGTGTATGGATTCTCGCATGGCTAAAGCTGATTCCGAGGCCAAAGAGGCCAAGGAAAAGGCGGATGCCGAAGATGCAGCCAAGAAAGAAAAGGCTGACGCTGAAGAAAAAGAAGCTGCGGAGGCCAAGGCTAAAGCCGATGCGGAAGAAAAAACCGCAAAGGAAAAGGCTGATGCTGAGGCTAAAGAAAAGGCCGATGCTGAATCGGCAGCAAAAGAAAAAGCAGACTCTGAACTACGTCAGCAAATTGCAGACCTCAAAACTCGCATCCCAACCGAGCTGAGTGATGAAGAGCGCAATGAATTAGCTGATGCGCAAGTTAAGGCTGATAGCGTGTTCTCTGTGTTGGGTAAGCGCGCACCTATGCCGCTCTCTGGTGAGAAACCACTGTCATATCGTCGTCGCCTGATGATCCAATTACAGGAACATTCAGGTGATTACAAAGCAGTTGATCTCTCTTCAATCGCTGACTCTGCATTGTTGAATATCGCAGAGAAACAAATTTACGCCGATGCACAATCCTCAGCCAGTTTGAGTGTTGGGCCTGGCATGTTGCGTGAAATTAAACGCTCCGATGTTACTGGTCGTCAGATTAGTACCTTCGAAGGCGATCCGGCAGCCACTTGGGGACCATTCCAAATGGGTAAGCGTCAGGTCACCATGTTCAACAACCAGGCTTAACGGGAGCATTAAAGCATGGCTAATTTATCTCTAAACCCAATGGCGACGACTAACGCATTGGGTTCTTTCGGTGTTCAGTCTGACGGATTTATTCAAGGCGTTGCTTTGGATGACCCGGCTAATCGTTTCAATCTTGCTTCCGGTACCGTTTCTGCGACTGAGACCAAACCTCTGTGGGGCGGCGTGCCGGTTGCTGAGCTGATCCCCGGCGTATCGTCCAGCCCTCGCGGTTCGACCATTCGCCGAGCACTTGGCGTAGCTGATATCGAAGGGTTTACAGTTTTCAATCAGGCTCACAACGGCCTGACTACCCCTCAATCGCCTGTTCCGCTATTTGCGTCAGGTATGAGTGTTTCCTTCTATCGCTTTGGCGCAAATATGCGCATCCCGTTGAAGGCATCTCCTGCGGTGATTGCGCTCGGCACCAACAATGCATCTGTAAAAACAGCATTGGCGTGGGACTTCGTTAACAACCAAATAACCACCGCTGCCGATGCGGGTTATGCAGGTGCTGATATTGCCACCACCGCCATTTCATTCACCGGTGGTGTGGCTACGGCTACCACTGGCGCGGCGCATGGATTAACTGCTGGTAAATACATCACCATTAGTGGTGCTGTTCCTGCGGCTTATAACGGCACTGTAGTTGTTACTTCGGTACCGACAGCTACCACGTTCACCTATGTGCCAGCGTCAACACCTGGTGGCGTAGCAACTACACAGGGGACTATTGGAGCGGTAACTCTGGCGAACATTACGCTACCGGCCAAAGTTATCTCAATACAGTCTGGCAACTCGAAAACCGTTTCTTATGACAGCGTTACGGGTTTCCTGACATGGAATGATCACGACAGCTGCGCGCTGGTCCTAATTTAATCGGGAGTTGAATTAAATGGCTGCAATTACTCCGAGTTACACGATCGTCAATCCGTCGTACATCGCGCCGGAGATGATCATTGGTTACCAGCAGGCGTCAGGTGCATTTGAAACCATCGCCAGCGGTAACCCACAAGTTCGCCTGGGCGTTGGCGACCAGTATGTTTACATGCGTCGTCTTGATATCCGAACCCAAGTCACATCCAGTCAATCCGGTAACGCTAACCAGTTGCCGAGTGTTGCGATGGAAGCCCGTATGATTTCCACGCCAACATATCTTTTCCGCTGCCGCGGTATCTATGACCACCATGACATGGCCGCAGCAGGAAACTGGAATGTGGCACTGCCTGAAGCACAGCGCCTTGGTATGCGCCAGGGTATCTTCCAGCAACTTCGTACCAGCTTACTGTTTGGTATGAACCCAGCAGGCGGGGAGGGCTTGCTGAATACCGCAGGCGCAACTACTGACACCCTGCCTGCTGACTCAAGTGGCAACACCACCGTCCTAACTTACGACCATGGGGAAATGGCGGTTTATCTTCTGGGACAAGTTCAGGCAGCGCTGACGCGGACCATGCAGTTAGGTCTCCAGCAGCGTGTTGTCATCCTTGGTCCTCAGCGTGTCCTGGGTGCTATGGAGATTCAGCAGATTGTGCAATTGACATCATATCAGCGCCCTGGCGGTGGTACCGATGCAGTTGGCGGGATGGTGAAGGAAGTTCTAAGAGGCGCAGGTGTTCAGGTTGATTGGGTTTACGACGACACCTTGATCGGCGCTGGCGCTGGCGGTACAGACGTTGTGTTAATTACCATCCCTGAAGTTGAAGTCCCGATGGTTAACTCAACCGTTAACACCAACGAATTTGCCAAGCTCTCGCCTTCTCTGTCTGCCAATGCCCTAATGTTCTGTGACATGGCCGCACCTCGCGAAATTCCTACTCCGATCGCCGGTGGTGCAGTAGACGTGTTAGCAGAAATGCGTTCAACATCTGGCTGGGCCGTTCGCCCGGAAGCTATCACTATTTTATCTATGGCCTACGCCGCTTAAGTCTGCGCGTTGTCATAAGAACCCCTGTTGGTTAAATCCTTCAGGGGTTTTTTATTTTGGGGGAAACGATGAAGCTTTATATCGCAAACACTACTAAGCAGCGCCACATGTTCTCTTTCCGTACCTTAGAGACGGGCCGTCTGCGCAACATTCCTATTGCTTATGGTTCTCAAGCCATTGTTCTTGATGGGAACACCGAAGAAATCAGTGCAGTTATCCAGCATCACCAAGTTTACGGGCTGATTGATGCCTCAACTATCGACCAAAGTAAAAACTTTGTTGGTCTTTGCTACAGCATTGATAAGCCAGTGCAAGAGAAAATTATCGAAAAAGCGATGAGAGATAACGATCACAAGTTGACTGAAACCTCTCATAACCGCCGTCAGGCTTCAGTCGCAGCTCAAGACGATGCATTGCTGAATAGCGGTACTGGTTATGCCGGTGACATGGAATTTACTGTCGAGCAGACAAAAGGCCGTGATGACAATAACGACACACCTAGCGTGAATGAAACAATTGTCACCCAGAAGCGCGGGAGTAAAAAGTAAATGACCATCAGTCTGTCGGGATTTATCGAATTTATTCGCACTGACATGGGGATTCCTGCTAGTCAGCTTCCCGACGACTCGCCTTCAATTGCTCTTGCTTACGGTGGCGCTGTTGAGTGGGTGAATCAGGATATTGCCTCTGTGATGCCGAATCTCTATACAGTGGCGGTATATAACCTTGCTGCTTCATTCCTGGTTAACTACGGAACGGAATCAGTATTTTCTGAGCTTCGTAAAACGCTTGGGCTGAATAACTTCAAGGCTGGGGTGATCACCGGGGCCAGCGATAACTCAACAAGTTCTCAGCGCCTGGTGCCTGATTTCTTCAAAGACTTGTCACTTGCTGACCTCCAGATGCTGCTTGACCCTTGGGGGCGCAGATACCTGATGATTGCTCAGCAATTTGGGAGCTTGTGGGGGCTGTCATGATCACTCTCCATTTAGGTGTTATGGACATCCCTTATGGGGATGAGAACACGACCACTGGTGATGTAGCAGAGTTGCTAGAGGGGAAGTACAAAGTCATGCAGACGTTCTTTGACCGGTACGGCCAAGATATCGCTGACATGATGGCAAATGATATCGCCGCCAGTCTTGAGAATATGATTGCAGGTGCGCCCCCTGCAAGAGATCCGTTAGCTGAATCAATGTCACGAACGCACAACCTATTTGTCGCGTTTCTGGACAATGAAGAGATGAACGGGCTAGCGGGAATTCCAACTCGCCGGGCAATGGAAGGAATATCGAAGAGATTCAAAAATAAGAAGGGTAGCCCAAGACCATCCTTTATCGATACTGGAACATATCAGGCTTCAATGCGCGCCTGGGTAAGTGGGGTGCTGAATGCCTTCCCTAACTGAGCTACAGAAAACCGCACAAACAGAACTTAATGCGGCCTTGACTCAGGGCCTTGATGACATCAGCCGTTCTGAGGTTGTCACATTTACAAAATATATTAGAAAGGTTCTTCCGCTGGATGGCTTCGTGTTCTGGGTGAAAGCGTCAATTCTGACTGACGACCCAGACCCTGAACCAGACACGGTGGATGTGAAAGGTTACCTGCACTTAACAACAGAAACTATTCAGGATGATGAGCAACTTTACGACCGAAACGTTGTGACTTTCACCGCTCAGTCGGATATCGACCCATTTAATGACATTGGTTCTGATGTGCTCTATATCGGCGAGTTTTACGGAATACAGTTCTCTTTCTCTCGGCGAACCGGCCTGAATGAGCCAGCTAATCTGTATCACTACACTGGCGAAGCTGTATACCCGCACATGCGCTCGCAGATCATCAACTCTGCTGAAGATATAGATTTAACGGATGTTGTTGTCTCCAGTTCACTGCCTATCTGGTTAGGGTTGAATCAGTACATGCCAATGTATCCGGCTATGCTGTCAATCCAGAATATTTCACCGCCTTTTGCAACGGTCAGATGTAGCAACGTTACTCCTGTTGCAGGTTCATTTTACCTTGATGAAAAGAGCAACCAATATCAGCTGGTATCCGAAGATGTAACCATTTCTGTGACCGGTTTACGAAATGCTGCAATAGAAGATTTTCTTCGCTATGTGCAGCAATACACGATAAGCGACGACTCGGAAATGGGTGTCATGAATATCCCTGTCGTTCAGGATGAGCGCGTGACTCAGAACGAACTTAACGCTATCGCCATGCGAAAAACCATCAAATTCAAGATCAACTATTACCAACAACGGATGAGAAATATCGCCCGCCAGTTGGTTGTATCTGCAATCCCGTCCATTTATCCGGAGAAATAATTAAATGGCAATTGTTAATATTAACGTATCGGTGACCAACCCACCGAAGCCGTCGCAACTGCTTAAGTCCGGGGCGATGATTTCCATGGGCGGGACCACTCTAAGCGCTGGTGAATACCAATTACTGACATCCAAATCAGATTTGGCAACCATCCTAAAACCAGCAAAATCGATTGCTACCATTGAATGGGCTACAAACGTAGTAACAGTCACGCTATCAGCAGCGCATGGCTGGACGATTGGCGATGAAGTGCCAGTGTTGATTTCTGGTGTTACTCCAGCTGGGTACAATGGCGCCTTTACTGCCACGGTAACCACATCAACTGCGTTCACATATCCATTGCTAGTTAGCCCTGGCGTGTCCACGGTTATGGGGTCAGTGAAAACTGTAGTGTCGAATGAAATAACCCAGATGAATACTTCGTACTGGGCGCAAGGAACCAACCGAGCAGTATTTGTGCTGGAACTTGGTGATGTATCCATGGAGAGCGGTGTGGCGGCTCTGTCTACTTTTATTGATGAAGATATCTCTCTGGGTAACACATACCAGAAATTCTTCTCTTATCTGGTGCCGCGCGAGTGGGATGAGCAAGCGACATTTAAAGACCTAACCGGTCAGTATACATCGCCAAGTTCTCTGGTTTACTTTTTTGTGACAACCACTATCGGCACTTACTCTGAGTGGGTTGCCACTAAGAATAAGACGGTCTTTGCGGGTGTTGAAGCGCCAAATATTCCGGCAACAGAGTTTTCTATGGCCGGACCATTCCAATCTTCGCTATCAAATGACCCTGGTTCATCAAACATGGTGCCGCCGATGGCCTATCGGTTCATGTACGGGGTAACAGAATACCCATTGAGTGGTAATGGCACACTGCTGAAAACGCTTCAAAATAACAGCATCAACTACATTGGCACGGCAGCAGAAGGGGGCCTTAGCAATAAGATGCTGGTAGCTGGCCACATGTTGGATAGTAATCCATTCAACTATTGGTACTCAGTGGCATGGACTGCGATAAACCTTGAGTTGGATCTGGCTAACGAAGTCATCAATGGCTCTAACACCTCAACCAACCCTCTTTACTATGAGCAAGTTGGCATCGATCGCCTCCAAAATCGCGCGCTGAAAACGCTACGTAATGGCATTAGCTATGGGTTAATTCTGGGCCGGGTCATTGGTGCAAAACTAATTCAGACTGACTTCAATGCTGAATATGAGAAAGGCACTTATGCGGGGAATGCTGTGATCAATGCGGTGCCATTCAGCAATTACACAAGCCTTAACCCGTCAGACTATCAGGATGGGAAATATAGCGGACTAAGCGCCGTTATGACACCGCGCCGTGGATTCGAGTCAATCACGTTTAACCTGAACGTAACCAATTTTGTGGGGGCATAAAAAATGGCAAACCCGTTAGTACCACAGGGATTTCTTAACCGCGTTCGTGGGGCTGTTTCCGTAACTGGTGATCCGTCTTTGAATGTTACGGCGTCATTTCTTGGCAAAGAAGGTGTTAGTTTGCGTCCTGACGGGCCAGCAACCGATATTTTGCCAACAATGACAGGCACGGTAGGCAGCCAAGCCCCCTATCAACAGGTTACGTTAACAGTTCACTTGCTTAAGACTCAGGCGCTTGCTGCGGCATATCAAAATCGCTTTGCGACCGACACGTCACTTGGGGAAATTGTAGTTACCCCAGATGCTAATACCTTTGGGAATTACACCGTTCTTAACAGTTACTTAGTTAATTTCAACGAAATAACCATGAACGGTATGGACCCCGGCTATGTGGCCACAATTTCTGGCTACATCATCACCAATGACAACATGTGGGTGTAATTCGTGAAAATTGATAAAAATCTTAACCTGGTTAGCACCATTAGCCGGGATGGCGGAAATCCTGTTTATCTTCATGTTGCCCCCTTCCCCTATGAAGTTATTGAAGAGAATTGCCTGCTCTTGGGGAATATGTTCTCAAGCTTCATATCTCAAGTTGGTGGGCTTGGGTCTGCTCGCATTGCCGCCATGATGCTACGGAAAAAACTAAAACAGGATCAAGAGTTGAGTGGGGCTTCTGGGCCGACAATTGTTGACGACATTCAACGCTTAACCACTGTCATTTATAACGACAACGGCGAGTGGAAGTCATCACCGTTTGATGCCGCGATGAAGAATGGAGTTATCACCGCTGATGAGTATCGAGACACTGAAGGTGAAATAGTTTTTTTTATGGTGTCATCTGCCATTCAGAAGAAGGAGCTGATAGCCCCAACAGTGGGAGCGGTGATCGGAATGTACGGTGGGCAACTAACATCATCAAACGCTACGGAATTCCGCGCTTCCTTGCTGAAGTCGAATCAGGATACAGATACCCAACCCCAGAGTGCCGAGCAGGAAACTTCATTTATACCCTCTTAGATTGGGCGGCGAATGAGGGGTTCTGGCGTGTTATTCGGGACATCACTGGTGAAGAGTTTCACAGTCCTGCTCAATATCGCCAGCGCTTCTTAATCGCGGCACTCAAAGAAAGAGGCTTCTTCAATGGCAGCTAAGTCAATCATTGATATTGATGTAAATGACGATAAATTCCAGTCATTTATGGAAAAATTCAACGAGTATCAAAATGCCCTTAATGACCTGCCAGATGCATGGAGGGGGGTTGCTCAGGGGATTGGTGATACTGAGAAAGAAACTGCAAAAGCGCGTTCTGAATTGCAGGGTGTAGCAAAATCTTTCTCAGATGGTGCTGCTGCTATTTTGTCTATAAATAGTGGGCTTGACCGGTTAAACGACAGTCTTGATAAAGCTAACAAAAACCAATCTGGATTTAATAAAAATGCAGGAGCCGCAAAGAAATTTCTGAGCGGTGCAACGAAAGATGCAAAATCTCTGGCTGGACATATCAAGGATGCTACTACCAGTTTGATTTCATGGGGTAGCATCCTTGGCTTGTTTTCTGGACTGATAGGTGCAGGCGGTTTATTTGGGATTAACCGGCTGGCTTCCGGTGCTGCATCACAGAGGTTTACAACGCTTGGGCTGGGAACTACGTCTGGTGGACTTGATTCTAGTGCTATCAACTATCAGAGGGCGCTGGGCAACCCAACAGGCACCCTTGGCGCTATTCGCGACTCACAGCTTGATCTGAGTAAGCGCTGGCAGTTCCAGGCGATGGGTATCAACAACCCGGATCAGGACCCTGCAAAACTGCTTCCACAGATGATCCGCAATGCGCGCGATATCTTTGTTAAAAATGGTAGCAATCTTCAAGGGGCCGAGGCTCATGGACTGACAAACTTTTTCACCCTCGATGATTTGAACCGCTTTAAAAATATGAGCGATGCAGAAATTGATTCGATGGAAAAGCAATCTCAGAAGGATGCCGTTCGTCTTCAGTTAACAGACCAGCAGTTAAAGCAATGGCAGGACTTTAATGTACAGCTTGACCTTAGCAATCGCAGTATTCGCAATGCTTTTGTTACCGGTCTAGCCCCGTTAGCACCATCACTTGGTAAATTATCTGATGCAGTTTCTGGTGCAATAGATACGTTCCTTCAATCCCCAGAATTAGGTAAGTGGATTGATAGCCTTTCGCAGGGCATTCAAAAATTTGGCAACTACTTAGCATCCCCTCAATTCAAAAGTGACGTGGATGACTTCATGTCAAAGGTTGAACGTATGGGAACGCTAATCGGTAACGTTGTTGATTGGGTTCTTGGTAAAACTGATTCAGCAGGAATTACCGCTTCAATAACCTCCGGTTCCAGCATCTTGAATGCCAAGCCAGTAACCAATCCACAAACAGGACAGACTTATACCCCTGGAGGGGAAGATGACCCGCATGTATGGGGATGGCTAAAAGGGGTCAAGCGCTTTTTTTCTGCGGGTGATGTTAAGCCTGTAGATTCAACTCCAGCTGATGTCACAGCAAGGGGGAGAACAATTGCTGATCGCTTTAACAACCCAGGTAATTTGCGCTGGGCTGAAGGGTATGGAACGCATAACACTCAAAGTGGAAAGTTTGCCGTGTTCCCAACCCTCGATGAGGGGGTTCTGGCAGCCACGAAACAGCTTCAGATATATGGATCCAAGGGAATAAATAGCGTTAAGGATATCGTCAAAAAGTGGGCACCATCCAATGAAAACGATACTGATGCTTATATTCGCCACGTTGTTAAATCGACGAAATTCAGTGAAAACGAAAAGCTCAACCTTAACGACCCAACCGTTCTGGCAAAACTCATTTCAGCTATGGCAACGAAAGAGGGGGCTGGTAGCCGGGTTACTGAGGGGGCGGTCATCCAGATTTACAACAATACCGGTGGCAACGCCATTGTAAATAGCGCTCAGCTTGGGGGGGTATAATCAATGGCTTTCACAAGGGAGCTTTACAAGCTTGGATTCGAGATATCCCCTGTTATTCTCTGTGAAGGTGTAGCTCAAAGTATTCCAGGCGGAATGCTACCGATAGTGGCCCTTACGCAAAGCGCAAGTTTTGTTACGGGCCTGATTGGTGGGGCTATAAACCTGACAGACTTGGATAAATATTTCTGCCATTGGAAGCCCATACAAGGGGCTACCATGGTTGATTACGATATTGCCAGATACCCATTTGCTAACCAAACCGTGGCTGCAAATGCGCTATTAGCGCAGCCACTTCGAGTATCTCTAATGATGGATGCGCCGGTTAATGAAAACACTGGTGCAATGACAAAATTAGTTACCCTCAGCGCGCTTCAGTCAGTTCTGCAAGCTCATGCCAATCTTGGTGGCACATTCATTGTTGCAACGCCTGCATTGATATACAGCGGTTGCATACTGAAAACGGTGAAAGATGTTACCAGCTATAACGAGCCTATCCCTCAGAAATCATGGGTGTGGGACTTCGAGCAGCCGCTTGTTACTGAGACTGGAGCCGAGCAAGCCGTTAATAGCTTTATCGGCAAGATAGACGGCGGAGCAAAGACAACCAGTAGTGCGTGGACAAGTACGGCAGCGGCATTAGGAAATACCTCACTTGGGGGTAGCGTCTCAGGAATAGCTAGTGAGGTTGTAGGGCTTGTTGGCAAACTGAGTGGAGCTTTCGGCTTATGAGTACAGAATATTATGATTTTTCTGGCAATGAGCGCGAGAGTATGTCGTTTACTCCACCACTGGATGGGACGATTTATAACTGCCAAATAAAATGGAACATATCGGGTCAGCGATGGTATCTGAACATTACGGATAACTCAGGTAGCCAGATCCTTACTACTGCAATGATCGAATCAACAACAGGCATGGGGATTAACCTTATATCTGGAGTTTTTTCTTCAACATCCATGATATGGCGTCAGCCTAATGGTCGAATTGAGGTAACAAGCTGATGCGCTTTTACGATATTCAGATATATGACCAAAAGGGGGCTTTATTTCGTCAGTATTCAAGTCTTAAAAATGGAGTTTTCAACCCCGGCGGCCTGATGGTTGAATTTGATATTCAGCGATTTGGCGAGTCCACTCCGCAAGGTCAGAGCTGCATTACTGTTTGGGGCGTTAGCCCACAGGAAATGCAGCAAGCCCAGCAAAACATGTTTGGCATGACTGTAAAAATGTTTGTTGGAATGTCAAAGGGATTGCCATTATCGAAACCATCTCAAAAAGGTTTGGTTCTTGAGGGCACCATCTGGCAGGCCTTTGGAAACTGGCAGGGAACTGAGCTGAGACTTGATTTAATCGTTGTTGCTGGACCAACATCGACCACCAGTCAGGTGCCAATGGCTCCGCTTAATTTAACGATGCCATGGAGTGCTGGGCAACAGTTATCAGTAGCACTAACTCAGTGTTTTCAAACTTTGGGTGGTTCATACACTCACAACATAAACGTTAGTAGCCGCCTGGTTCTTCCATATTCTAGACCCATGTTTTGCGGAACTCTTAGCCAGTTGGCGAGGGATCTGAAAACCTTTTCAAGGTCAATAATTAAAGACGCCTCTTATTATGGAGTAGAGATCACTGTCGTTGATGGGAAAGAGATAAGGGTGTGGGATAACGATTATAATAACCACTCTGATCAATCATCATTAAAAAGCGCCACCTACCGTAAAGGGCATCCAACTCAAATAGAATTTACTGACCTTATAGGTCAGCCCACATGGATTAGATTTGGCACAATAACAGTGCCATGTGTAATGCGGGCAGATATTCAGGTTGGCGATCATATTTTAATGCCGAAAAAATCACGGCCAATGATACAGGCATCTTCATTTTCTCAATTCAGAAATGACTCTGCTTTTACTGGGGAGTTTATCGTGCAATCCGTTCGCCTTGTGGGAAATAGTCGGCAACCCGATGCCAATAGTTGGGTGACAATTATTGAGGCATATCCTTCTATGGAGTTGGCGAAAAAATGAATGTTAGCAACAAGTTGAATTTTAATAGAAATATTACTCAGTTTACTGAGAACAAAATAAGTGAAGAAATGGAGTCGGCAGGCAAGGTATTGCCAGTGACTGTTATCTCTCAGTCAGGGAAAATGGTAACTGTTTCATTCAATCTCACTAATATCCCGTACACGCTACCTCAAGTCACTATTCCTATTTTTGGTCCTCAATATATCCGATACCCAATGCAACCAGGTGACAGGGGAATCGCGATACCTGCTGATACCTATCTTGGGGGGGTTAGTGGGCAAGGTGGAGGCACGGCAGATCTCACGCCGCCGGCGAACTTAAGTGCTTTGGTTTTTTTACCCATAAGTAATACAGAGTGGGATTCGGTTGATGGACAGGTCCTGACACTGTACGGGCCAGAGGGTGTGACTATTCGTGATGCTGGAAGCAGCACAACATTTTTACTTACACCGGAAAGTATCACTATTGCCACGCCAACACAGTTTAAAGTCACGGTTGGCGGCACGGTATTCACTTTGACAAACGGCATGTGGAGCCTTTCTGGCGAAGCTGGAAAGTTAGAGGACTCTACCGCAAGTACAAGTCCTGCAATTATGCATGCTGGCTGGTCTGGCTTGGTTGCATGGTGCAATAGCCACGTTCATACCAACGGCAATGGCGGAGCGAATACCGGTTCAACTACAACGCCTTTTAACGGGAATATTACTGAATGAGAACTTACGGCAGAAATTCAGATGGCCAATGGGTGCTTGTTGAGACTGATGATAATGGTTTTAATGATTCTGTTTATCTGACGACGCTTATTCAAAACCTGAAGCTGGCCCCGCAAGAATCACCCTTTTACGCGAATAACGGCATCCCGGCCAATGGTTCGGTCATTCAGCAGATATTGCCGACTTATTACGTTAATAGAATACAGCAGCAATTTAGCCAGTATTTCTCTTCTTTGCAGATTGCGATGGTCAGCGATGACCCGCCAATTTATAACATATCGGCCATAACGAACGCCGGTTCAAAAATCATTGCACAGGTGAATGTATGAGTGATTTGCCAGTTAGTTACAATGCATCAGGTCCTATCCCGCTAACCGCAAATGAATTAAGAGATCAGATAGTCACTCTGGCCACTGCGCAATCACCTGGAATCACAACCGATTTACCAGGTTCATTAGTAGAGGATATCGTCAGCACGAACGTTGGTGCGCTGTTGGTGTGTGACCAGGCTCGAGTAGATTTAATTAACTCAGTCGGGCCTCTTACTGCCAATGTTTTTATGCTCAACACTCTTGCTGAGCAATATGGGATAGCCAGTCAAAAAACAGAAGGACTGACAACCGTGCCGGTTGTGTTTACTGGCCCCGCGGGATTTGCAATCCCCCAAGGCTTCCTTGTTTCAGATGGTACTTATCAATATTCTCTTTTGGACACAACAATCATTCCTTCATCTGGTACCACTTCACCAACGACCTGTGCGGCTACAATTACAGGTTCTTGGGCTGTGCCAGAGAATACCGTGAACAATATTGCTACAAGCCTACCGTCAGACATTGTTATTTCCTGCACCAACCCAACAGCCGGGGTTCCGAGTGGTTCTGCTGAAACTGTTGCTGAGTTTCGTAGCCGCGTATGGGAATCAGGAATGAGTACAGTTCAGGGCTACCCTGGGTTTATTCGTCAAAAATTAACTGATTTAGAAAATGTTCAGGCTAGGCTTGTGTCTGTTGTCGCAGATGGTAGCGGCTGGATAATCATGTGTGGTGGCGGTGATATATTCTCAATGGCAGGAGCTATTTATAAATCAGCGGGTGATATAAGCCGATTGAAAGGAACTACGCTGGGCGTGACGGGCATAACAAACGCGTCGCCTGGGGTTGTAACCACTGATATCACTCATGGGTTTAGTGATGGTCAGGTAGCTGTTATAAACGACGTCACTGGAATGACAGGAATAAATGGAACGCCTTTCACCATCACCGTAATAAACTCACATTCATTCTCAATCGGCGTTAGTACGATTGGATCTGGATCATGGTCTGGTGGTGGGGTGGTGACGCCAAACTTAAGAAATAACGCAGTTACAATAAACGACTGGCCAGATAACTACATCATTCCATTTGTTCAGCCATTGCAGCAGCGTGTAACTGTGAGGCTGGAGTGGGCAACAGAAAGTGTAAATTACTTAACCGATGCTACTGTAGCCTCGCTAGTAACTGCGCCTGTAATCTCTTACATCAATGGAATTTACGCGGGAAACCCTTTAAACATTAACAGCATTAAGGATGTTTTCTTACAGTCAATTAATGAAACTATTAACATGAGTTTAATTAGTAGCTTAAATGTTGTTGTTACTGTTAATGGTGTTATTACTGGAGTAGATGAAAACACAAATATAATCAGTGGCGATAGATATAGCTATTGGTTTATTTCGGATGATGGCGTAACAGTATCGGGGGGATGAGATGCTTGAAGATATTATTCGCGCATACCTATATCAGCAGTACAATGACGATGAAAATCTTCAAGCGTTTGTTGATGCATATAATACGCTAGCAAAAGATATATATGGCTGGATGAAAGACGCAAATCTTCCTGTTTTCGTTGGCGGGTATAATGCTGGTGATCAGCTAAGATGGATAGCACTTGGAATTTACGGCGTTAAACCACCGATACTTTCAAGTGATAAACGGAGAATATCCGGTCCATTCAATGCCATGCTTTTTAATCAACTTCCATATAACGGTAGAGTGGTTAAAAACGAGTCAGAGCAAGTTGTTGCATCAGACGATGTCTTTAAAAGAGTCATGACATGGAACTACTATAAGGGTGATGGATTCAACTTTACGATACCGTGGCTTAAGCGGCGCATTATGCGCTTCTTGACTGGTGTTGACGGGGTTGATGTATTGAATGATCAGCGATGGAGTATATCTGTTTTGTTTTCTTCCTCCGGTGCCAGCATATCCATCGTTAAAGGATACAGGAAGCTGACCAGTTCCAGTTTGTACAATGCATCCACTTTCAATACTCGTTCTTTTAACCAGAAAACAAGCGTCCTGATTAAAAGTAACGAATATGAGTTTGCATCACTATTCAAACAGGCTTTTGATAGTGGGCTTCTACATATGCCATTTTATCAGCCTGTTTCTGTGACTATTGTTGGTTGATTATATATTTCCATCTTTAAATTTGTTTTGTTTATTTGCACTTTGATTTCTATTGTCAATAGAAATATACAGGTGTGTTTTTAAACAAAAACAGATAAACACAAGCAAAACAATAACAAAAAACAATGAGACACTAAACCGTATATTTTCAAATGGAGGCATGCCATTTTGAAAAGCAATGTCGAATATTAAACATATTAGGAAAATAGAAAGCAGTATTGTTGCCGTGCTTATTGCGGAAAGAATTGCCTTTAAAATAACAACCATCCATTTGCTCATTTCAAACATCCTCTTGTATTGGGTAAGTATTATTTTTGCAGTGAAATCACTTAAAGTCAAAATCAAACCATCTTGCTTTATTTTAACTAAATTCAGGAGGGCCAAATGGCCTTGACACTATTGTCTGCAAATAACGCCTCAACAGTGTTATCAGCGGGGATCAGCGCATCAGCTACAACTCTAACGGTAAATACCGGCACTGGCGGTCTTTTCCCATCACCGGTATCTGGTACGAGCTTTTTTAAACTTACTTTGATTGATGCTGCTACAGGAACATTAACCGAGATAGTGCATGTCACGGCCCGAACTGGCGACACTATGACAATAGTGCGCGGGCAGGAGGGGACAACTAATAGGATTTGGTCTGCTAATGATATAGCTGCAAATATGATGACAGCTGGCACCCTGGATCTGTTTGTACAGTCCGGCACTCTAGGTGGGGCGGCATTACTAAATGTTGGAACCGCAGCAGGTACGGTCGCAGCAGGTAACGATAGTAGAATCACCGGCGCACTCCAGAAGTCAGCGAACTTATCTGACTTAACCAACGTTACAACGGCTCTCGCAAACCTTGGTTTAGGTGATGGAAGTATATTGCCAGTTGGCGTGCCTGTGCCGTGGCCGCTTTCAGTGCCACCAACCGGCTGGATGAAATGTAATGGTTCATCTTTCAACACATCAGCAAACCCTAAGCTTGCGCTATGTTTCCCATCCGGAATACTGCCTGATTTGCGGG
>NZ_JBLWEX010000300.1:0-43900 GCF_048323875.1 Yersinia sp. LJYL362 | reverse complement strand
ACTCTTTCACATCACCCACAGGAGTAGAAGTGCCGTGTACGTTCATGTAGTCAATTGGTGTATCAACGCCGTCCATTGCCATCTTCATGCAACGTACTGCGCCTTCACCTGATGGGGCCACCATATCCGCGCCATCTGACGTTGCACCGTAACCCACAATCTCAGCATAGATGTGCGCGCCACGCGCCAGAGCATGCTCTAACTCTTCAACAACAACCATACCGCCGCCGCCAGCAATGACGAAGCCATCACGGTCTTTATCATAGGTACGGGATGCTTTCGCCGGAGTTTCATTGTATTTAGTAGACAATGCGCCCATAGCGTCGAACTCGCAGGACATTTCCCAGCACAGTTCTTCACCGCCACCGGCAAACACCACATCCTGTTTGCCCAGTTGGATAAGTTCCAACGCATGGCCAATACAGTGTGCTGAGGTAGCACAAGCGGAACTGATAGAATAGTTTACGCCTTTGATTTTAAATGGGGTTGCCAGGCACGCGGAGACACCAGATGCCATCGCTTTGGTCACCATATAGGGACCAACACCTTTCAGGCCACGCGGGGTGCGCATGGCATCGGAACCGGCCACCTGGTTACGAGGTGAACCGCCACCGGAGCCGACCACCAGCCCACTGCGGAAATTGGAGACTTGTTCTTCCGTCAGGCCAGAATCTTTGATGGCCTGCTCCATTGAAAGGTAAGCATAAATAGAGGCATCGCTCATAAAACGCAGCACTTTGCGGTCAATAAGATCTTTAGGCTCGGCTGCGAGCTTTACAGCGCCCCATACATGGCTGCGCATACCTGCGTCTTTAAATTCCTGAGAGAAAGTAATGCCAGAGCGGCCTTCCTGTAAAGATGCCAGAACTTCCTGCTGGTTATTACCAATGCTGGAGACAATACCCAAGCCAGTAATGACTGCACGCTTCATTCAATACCTCTTCCACTTATTTTATATTCGGGATTTTGCAACGCACTTTAGCGTACAGTTGTACGCCGAACAAGTCCGATCAGCGTAATATACCCAGATAATTTTACGATTTGCACGCGGCGGGTCACATAGTTAGAATCGCCCTACCCCTTGAGATATGAGTCTTTCAACGTGAGCCACCCCCCAATCCAAACGGCAACTTTAAGCTGGAATGAACAGGGTACACCTGTATCGGAACAGTTTGATGATATCTATTTTTCTAATGAAGATGGATTAGAAGAGACTCACTACGTTTTTCTCAAGGGAAATGGCTTTCCCGAGCGCTTTGCTCAACACCCGCGTGATAACTGTATTTTTGCCGAAACAGGTTTTGGTACTGGGTTGAATTTTCTGACATTATGGCGTGACTTCGCCCAGTTTCGCCAGCTTCATCCCGCAGCTAAACTGCAACGTTTACACTATATTAGTGTCGAAAAATACCCCCTTCAGGTCGCTGATTTAGCCGCCGCCCATGCCCGTTGGCCAGAACTGGCCTGTTTTGCCGAGCAGCTGCGCGCCCAGTGGCCGTTACCGCTGGCCGGATGCCACCGTATTTTACTGGCGGAGGGGGCTATTACGCTGGACTTGTGGTTTGGTGATGTGAATACCTTGCTCCCCCAATTGGATTCCAGTTTGAATAATCAGGTGGATGCATGGTTCCTTGATGGTTTTGCTCCGGCTAAAAACCCTGATATGTGGAATGATGCATTGTTTAATGCCATGGCGAGAATGGCAAGGCCCGGGGGCACATTCGCCACTTTTACGGCGGCCGGGTTTGTGCGCCGTGGTTTGCAACAAGCAGGATTTGACGTTGCTAAAGTCAAAGGCTTTGGGCAGAAACGTGAAATGCTGACCGGCACTTTGCCACAACGTCTTAATGCCCAATCGGAGCCTTGGTATCACCGGCCCTCAGCCGCTTGCTGTGATGATATCGCCATTATCGGCGGGGGAATTGTCAGCGCATTGACGGCATTAGCGTTGCTGCGCCGTGGTGCCAAAGTCACACTTTACTGTGCCGATACGCAACCCGCCCAAGGTGCCTCAGGTAACCGGCAAGGTGCGCTCTACCCGCTACTAAATGGTAAAAATGATGCGTTGGAAACTTTTTTCACCAGCGCTTTTACCTTTGCTCGTCGTCAATATGACCAATTGCTCGAACAAGGAATTTGCTTTGATCACCAGTGGTGCGGTGTCAGTCAGTTGGCCTTTGACGCTAAAAGCCGCGGCAAGATTGATAAAATACTGCAAACCGATTGGCCGACATCACTTGCCGCAGCCATGAGCCGTGAACAACTGAGTGCGCTGGCCGGGTTGGATTGCGCTCACGAGGGTATCCACTACCCCGCCGGGGGTTGGCTTTGCCCATCAGGCCTCACCACAGAGCTCATGGCGCTGGCGCAACAAAAGGGTATGACCTGCCACTATGAGCATGAACTGCATCAGCTAGAGCGCATTGACGGGCAATGGCAGCTCACATTTAAGCAATCGATAGCAAACAATAAGCAATCAATAGCAAATAAACAACCCCAGGCAAGCAGACAACATGCCACGGTAGTGCTGGCCACCGGCCACCGCTTACCCGAATGGGAGCAAACTCAGCATCTGCCGCTGTCAGCAGTGCGCGGGCAGGTCTCACACATCCCCACCACACCGGTACTCAGCCAGTTGCAACACGTGCTGTGCTATGACGGTTACCTGACGCCAGTGAACCCCGCCAATCAGCATCACTGTATAGGTGCCAGTTATCAGCGCGGTGATGTTGCAACTGATTTTCGTGTCGACGAACAGCAAGAAAATCGGGATCGCCTGTTACGTTGCCTGCCGAATGTCAGTTGGCCGCAACAGGTGGATATCAGTGATAATCAGGCGCGCTGTGGTGTGCGTTGCGCTATTCGTGACCATTTGCCGATGGTGGGCGCAGTACCGGATTACAATGCCACACTGGCGCAATACCAGGATTTGCCGCGTAAAATCCAGCATGGCGAAGACATTCCCCTCGCACCGGTGTGGCCAGAGCTATTTATGGTAGGTGCTTTGGGGTCACGCGGTTTGTGCAGCGCGCCATTGGTGGCAGAGATTCTGGCTGCACAAATGTTTGGCGAACCGCAGCCATTAGATGCAACCACGCTGGCGGCACTGAATCCTAACCGATTCTGGATTCGAAAATTACTGAAAGGCAGGCCGGTACAGCAGCGTGATCTAACAATAATTACTGGGATTAACAACAAAACACTCAATGCGGCGAGAACAGACAGATCGTAAAGACGCCGTAAACCCTTCCCTGGGGGCTCGAGCCGCGCCATCCTTGGCGCGGACGCTTTACTCTTCTGTCAGCCCTCTCCGCTTCAGATCGAGCCGCCGAGGTTTGTCGACAATCTGAATATCTGTTTTAATTAATGCGGCAACTGAGCGTTTTCTAACAAGCGATCCCACAGCCCCAAAACCAAAGCTTGATCTGGCGGGGAAAGCTCACCGGCTTTGATGGCTTTATCCAGACTGGTTTGGACCCTTGCGTGTAGCTGCTCAGCAGTGTGCTCACCAAACTCTTCAGATTCAGCCACTGCCAATGTCAAATGACCGCGCAGGTAACCGCCGGCAAATAAATCATCATCACTGGCGTGTTCTACCATGTCATCAATCTGCGCCAGGATGTGCGTTTCAAACTCTGCGATCATCGTTTCCTCAATATATTCATTTTTTATATCCAAAAATAATGGATGTTCAGCCAGACAGAAAACTAAGCTAAATCTTCCGGGTAAGGGAAAAGCGCTGGCGCTAACGATGGCGTATTGTAAAACGATTGTAGCGCCTGAATAAAGCCCGCAGGTCGTGGGGATATTCCGTTTTCCAGATACCACAGTACCTGTTCGCGCACTTTTCGTTGGAATGTGATGCGGTCCGGCTCGCAATCGCCTTCCAGATTGTCGCAACTGACATTGAACGGGAAACCGGCGGCTGCGCAAAACATCCATTCCAGCGCCTGTGGTTTGATCTCAACCACTTCAAACTGGCTTTGTGTTAATGCATCGCGCCCATCGGGGCAGTACCAGTAGCCAAAATCGACTAATTTGCGGCGTTCTTCACCGGCAATACACCAATGGGAAATCTCATGCATACCGCTGGCGTAATAACCATGGGCGAAAATTATCCGATGATAAGAAAACGTCTCATCGGCGGGCAGATAGATAGGTTCATCATCGCCTTTCACCAATTGGGTATTATATTCTTCGCTAAAACAGCTATTAAAAATATCGATTAATTGTTGATAATCATGAGTCATGCTTGGGTCCGTAAAAGTGGTATCAGCAGTGGTATTCAAGCTCACTGTTCTATTTGACACCCTAAGTTAGGCAAACAAATTATTAGGCGAAAACGTGTAACCCTAGCCAGGCGGTAATCTCAGCACCGTGGCTGTCATACAGTAGCTTGCAGCTCATGACGAATGACACCACGACAATCATTGGGCGAATCAATTTCTGCCCTTTGGTCAATACCATGTGAGCCCCCAGGCGTGCGCCCAGGACTTGCCCCACCAGCATCACCAACCCGATACTCCACACCACTTTGCCGCCGACAATAAAGAAAATCAGACTGCCCAAATTGGAGGTGAAATTGAGTACTTTGGCGTGTGCAGTGGATTTCGCCAGATTAAAACCACACAAGGTCACAAAAGCCAGAGCATAGAAAGAACCGGTTCCAGGGCCAAAGAAACCATCATAAAAGCCCACACCACCACCCGCTATTAGGGCGAATGGCACTGCTGACAAACGGCGTTGTTGGTCAACCTCGCCGAGCTTGGGGGTCACCAGAAAATAGACCCCAATGCCTATCACCAACAGTGGCAGAATTTGCCGCAGAATATCGGCCCGCATATGCTGGACTAAAATGGCGCCCAACATTGAACCCACCACAGTGAGAGCAATGGTAAGCCTTTGTTCTTTCAGATTAACCGCCCCACGGCGGATAAAATAAAGGCTGGCGGAGAATGATCCGCCAACCGATTGCAGCTTGTTGGTCGCCAACACCTGCGCCGGAGGTAACCCCACCGCCAGCAGTGCCGGAACGGTCAGCAACCCACCGCCACCGGCGATGGAATCAATGAATCCGGCCAATAAAGCGACTAAAAATAATATCCCTAAAACCGCAGGACCCAGGGCAAACCAATCCATGATTTATTCCGCAGCGAAATGGTTATCCAACAAAGCCTGACAGGAAGGTGGCAATGGTGGTGGTAAGGTTTTGCCCGGTTTAGCACTTGGCTGATGAGGCTGGAACCAACTTTCCAATTCCGCACCACACCCATCGCCCGGTGGTGGCGTATCTTGGTCCAGACATTCCAAACTATCGGCCGGGCAACGCAAACGCACATGCATATGAGCGCGATGCCCAAACCACGGCCGCACCTTATGCAGCCAGGCACGATCCGCACCGGAATCTAAACAAAGCTGCTTTTTAATCGCCGGATTGACGAAAATACGTGTCACTTCATTATCATTGGCGGCCAATTTAATCAGGCTTTCAACTTGCGGTTGCCACAATGCCGGTGCCACGCGTTTACCATCGGCAGCAACCAAATCAATAGGTTGTGGTTTTAATAATTGCTGCTGGCTCCAACGTTGCTTTGGCAGTTGTAACCAAATATCCACATCTAAGCCAGATTGATGGCTGGCATGGCCGCTGCTAAAACGCCCACCGGCTGGCATCGCCATATCACCAATCAACACGGTACCAAGCTGATTTTTCTGGGCTTTATCACTCAGGCGATGGATAAAGTTCAACAAATCCGGATGACCAAAATAGCGGCGCTGATCCGGGCGCATCACCTGATAATCGGCTGACTCCAGTGGCAACGGCATCGCGCCGATAACGCAGCCATTAGCAAAACCACCAATTGACTGTGGAGATCCTGCCACCGGGTGAGTAATTTGCTGCCATGGCGTCGCTGCCATCACCGGGCTGATGGCAACCAGTGCCAATAAGCCCGCTATCCATTTTTTCATTGTGCTTACCAGCGCGGAACGTCTGAAACCACATCGCCACACTGTGCACGCTGGCGCAGTAGGTGATCCATTAACACAATAGCCATCATTGCTTCAGCAATCGGCACGGCGCGGATACCGACACAAGGGTCATGACGACCACGAGTAATCATCTCAACCGCCTCACCCTGCCGGTTAATACTTTGCCCCGGAACCATGATGCTGGAGGTGGGTTTCAACGCGATATGTGCTACCACTGGCTGCCCACTGCTTATTCCACCTAAAATGCCGCCAGCATGGTTACTTTGGAAACCTTGTGGCGTAATTTCATCGCGGTTTTCGCTACCACGTTTGGTCACCACAGCAAAACCATCGCCAATTTCCACCCCTTTCACCGCATTGATACTCATCAGCGCATGGGCTAAATCAGCATCTAAACGGTCGAATACGGGTTCACCCAGACCGACGGGCACGTGTTCAGCTACGACGGTAATTTTGGCACCAATAGAGTCACCGGCCTTTTTCAGCTCGCGCATCAGGGCATCCAGTGACTCCAATTTGCTGGCATCAGGGCAGAAGAAGGGGTTTTGTTCAACTTGATCCCAATCAACCACATCACAGCTAATATCGCCGATTTGTGCCAAATAACCACGCACCTGCACGCCAAATTTCTGCGCCAGATATTTTTTCGCAATAGCTCCGGCAGCAACACGCATCGCCGTTTCTCGGGCAGAAGAGCGACCACCGCCACGATAATCACGCACCCCGTATTTCTGCTCATAGGTGTAGTCGGCATGGCCTGGGCGGAACACATCTTTAATTGAGCTGTAATCTTGCGAACGCTGGTCGGTATTTTCAATCATCAAGCCGATACTGGTACCGGTGGTGACCCTCTCAAATACGCCAGACAGAATGCGCACTTGATCCGGTTCACGACGTTGAGTGGTGTAGCGCGAAGTACCTGGGCGACGTCGGTCGAGATCTAACTGAATATCAGCCTCAGTGATAGGAATACCCGGTGGAACACCGTCGATAATACATCCCAAGGCAATGCCGTGAGACTCACCAAAAGTGGTGACGCGGAAAAACTGCCCTATACTGTTCCCAGCCATCACGGCTCCTTGAATTCTCGAATAAGCACTTTGTCAGGGCAATACTCGTCACCCTGACAGGTTTAAAAGTTAATGATCAATCGCGATACATGCTGAAATGGGGTGCGCAATCAATCAGTTGCTGTTTAGTCAGCATAAAGACGCCGTCACCGCCATTGTCAAACTCCAGCCAAGTGAACGGCACATCTGGATACTGATCCATCAAATGCACCATGCTGTTGCCCACTTCACAAATCAGCACGCCATCATCTTGTAAAAAGTCTGGCGCACAAGCCAGAATGCGGCGGGCCAATTTCAGGCCATCGCTGCCCGCCGCCAGACCTAATTCAGGCTCGAAGTGGAACTCCTGCGGTAAATCGGCCATATCTTCAGCATCGACATACGGCGGGTTGGTGACAATCAAATCATATTTGATGGGTGGCAAATCGTGGAACAAGTCAGAGCGAATCGGCGTGACCTGATGTTCCATGCCGTGCTGCTGAATATTGTGCTCAGTCACCGCCAACACGTCATTGGAGATATCGACAGCATCCACTTCCGCTTCTGGGAAAGCGTAGGCGCAAGCAATAGCAATACAGCCGCTGCCGGTGCACATATCCAGAATATGTTTAGGTTGATGGCGAATCAGCCCCGCGAAATTGTTATTAATCAGCTCACCAATGGGTGAACGTGGTACCAATACGCGCTCATCAACGTAATATTCCATGCCACAGAACCAGGCTTTATTCGTCAGGTAAGCAACAGGAATACGCTCATTTACCCGGCGAATAACTCGCTCAACAATACGATGACGTTCGCTGGAGGTCAGGCGCGCACTGCGCATATCTTCTGGAATATCTATCGGTAAAAACAGGCTTGGAAAAACCAATTGCACCGCTTCGTCCCACGGATTATCAGTACCGTGACCATAAAAAATATTGGCCGCGTTAAAACGGCTGACGGCCCAACGCAACATATCCTGAATGGTGTGCAGCTCATTTACTGCTTCGTCGACGAAAATCTTGTCCAAGGTATTCTCCAGCTAGGGCGTAAAATCATTATCTATGCCCCTAGTTTGCCATGAAGCCCGCCACAAATCAGCAGCAATACATCAGTTGAATGATAACCAAATAATGAAATAGACATTAAAGCCATCAATTCTACCGTTACATTTATTTAGACAGATGCATCTCAACAGGTAAACTGGGGACATTGCATAAGTACAATGAACAGATAATGAAAAATAAATATCACCTGACAACAGATGAATTACAGCTCTTTAAAGAGTCGATAGCCGGGGCGAAAAAGTTAAAACAAGATACGATTATCCATCGTACTTCGCCCAAACTCGGCAAAAAAATTGCGCCGGAGCGGTTGCTGCAAGAGCAAGTTGATGCCAGTTATTATTTTTCCGACGAATTCCAACCGCAATTGGATACCGAAGGCCCAACGCGCTATGTGCGGCCAGGTGTTGACCATTTTGAAGTTAAGAAACTGCGGCGTGGCGATTATTCACCCGACATGTTTTTGGATTTACATGGGCTTACCCAGAAACAAGCTAAGCAAGAGTTGGGCGCGTTGATTGCGGCTTGCAAACGCGAACATGTGCATTGCGCCTGTGTGATGCATGGGCATGGCAAGCATGTTCTGAAGCAACAAACACCGTTATGGCTGGCGCAACATCCCGATGTGTTGGCATTTCATCAGGCCCCGAAAGAATGGGGTGGCACGGCTGCATTATTGGTGTTAATCGAGTTAGAGCAGTAGCCTAATTGGCTGGAGGGAAGCATTTTTGCTGCCACATATTTGCATGCAGTCTACCCATCACAAAGAGTAGAAATAACAAGAGCGCGACAGTGATGCCGCGCCCATTGATCATTGGCTCAAATGATACTTACCCGTGACAAGCTTTAGCTAAAAGCTGTGTCGGGCTAACCTGCCAGTCAAAAGTCCCTTTGCCGGTCTCGTCATCCAACTCAACACAAGCAATAGACGACGTCGCAAACATCGGCGGGCATTGCCCAGGGCATAGTTCAGCCACTAAATAGCCGACCAGCGGCAAGTGTGAAATGACTAGCACCGCAGCACAATCTTCTTTTGCCAATGCTTGTAAATAGCAACTAACAAAAGCGGCATCCCCACCTGGCGTTAATTCTGGCATCACTTCCTGTTCAGCAGGAAGTGTCAGCACTTCACGCACCACTGCCAATGTCTGCCCTGCGCGTAAATAAGGGCTAACTAATACCCTATCAACATCAACGGACTGGTCGTTTAACCAGCTCGCTATCTGACGTGATTCATCTTGACCACACAGAGTTAGAGGCCTTTGCGCATCACTGGCTGCGTCAAGAGCCGCGTCGCCGTGACGCATAATGAAAACTTGCATATTGCACCGTTTTTGTTAACAAAATAACGCTATACAGAAACGCTTTGCGTGCTGTACCGCCGAAACCTTTGCTTGAGAGCAAAGAAACTTCATAACGATAACGCGCCGTCTCTCTATGGCGGCCGGGCATTTTGCCTGAAACTTAAGGTAAAGAAAATGGCTGTTTTTTACACCACTGATATCGACAGCCAACCTTAATTGGTTACAGAGTAACCATATCAATAGCTTAATCCAAACTCTATCACCTATGCAATAAGTGACTATTCATTCATTTTGGCACGAATAGTCACTTTACGTGATTCTAATTTAAGGTAGCGCGGGTTGCCCCCGATGTATAGCCACCTTATCCGTTAGAATTGCAGGGGGTGATCTTGTTCACACTCTTAATTATGAGGTGCAGTTACCTCTTCATCCGTGCTGTTTTCAAGCGGATAAAACCTGCGTTGCTGCTCAGCCATCGTGACCAATAACGGGCACGGTTCAAAGCGCTCGCCATATTGCTGGGCAAGTAAATTCAGTGTTTTTACCACTTTGTCTGCCCCCAGACTGTCCATATAGCGGAAAGGCCCGCCCAAGAACGGAGGGAAACCAATCCCGAACACCGCACCAATATCCCCATCGCGCGGATTACGAATGATGGATTCATCCAGACAGCGCACAGCTTCATTCAGCATCATCATCGTACAGCGCTGTGCTATCACGGCAGAGTCCAGATGCGCCTTCGGCGTCACACCCAATAAGGTATACACGCTGGCGTCAACTTGCTTGCCGGGGCTTCTTTTCCACCTAAAACCGCTACTTTTCACCGGATAAAGGTAGAAGCCACGACCATTTTTACGCCCCTTTCGCCCATCCTTCAAGATGACATCAAATGAAGGCGGCGCGGCAAACCGTGGCCCTAACTTCGCCACCAAAATGGGCATTATTTTGGTACCCACATCAATTCCCACTTCATCCAGCAAGGTTATCGGCCCGACAGGGAAACCAAAATCGACCAGGACTTTATCAACGGAATCGATGGGTTCGCCATCTAATATACAGCGGGCCGCTTCATTGATGTACGGAGCCAAAATACGATTTACATAGAACCCGGTTCGATCAGCGACCACAATCGCTGTTTTGCCCTGTTTGCGCGCTAAAGCAACGGTGGTTGCAATGGTTTCTTCGCTCGTTTTTGCATGCGGAATAACTTCCACCAGCGGCATTTTATCCACCGGACTAAAGTAATGTAGGCCGATGACCTGCTCTGGCCGCTGTGCTTGTGCCGCGATGTCGCTGATGGGCAGAGATGATGTGTTAGAGGCAAAAATAGTGTGAGGTGCCGCGAAATGCTCAATATCTGCCACCATCTGCTGTTTCAGCGATAAATCTTCAAATACTGCTTCAACCACAATATCCACATTGCCAAAACCACAATAATCCGTGCTGCCGGAAATCAGCATCATCTGCCGTTGCCGCTCTGCTGGGCGCATCCGTTTACTGCGCACCCGCTTGCCTAAAGCATCCCAGGTATATTTCAGCGCCTGATTAATTCCGGTTGGATTGATATCTTTAATCCGTACCGGTAAACCTGCTCGGGTTGCGGTGACATTCGCAATACCGCCCCCCATGAGACCCCCTCCTAATACCCCCACACGATGGATAGCTCGAGGCTGCGCTTTGCCGCCTGTCTCTTTTTTCAGCGAGGTGGTGGCAAAAAACAAGCTGCGTAATGCGGCTGATTCAGGGGACATCGCTAGCTCACCAAAAGCTTTAGCTTCGGCCTCATAACCCGCAGGACCGCCGTAGTCTAATCCTTTACGCACCACATCAATAATACGCTCTGTTGCTGGATAATGGCCTTTGGTCTTTGCCTGCGTTTTCTTACGAACGATATTAAATAACAGTGCCTTACCTAGCGGGCCACTGAGTAAACGTTCCTGCCACGGCAAGGCTGGCTTATCAAGCCAACCGGCTTTTGCCCGCTGAATAGCCACATCCAGCAAGATGTCATGTGGCACCGCGTCATCCACCAGCCCCATTTTAAGTGCCTGTCGCGCACGCACCTGCCTGCCCGTTAATATCATATCCAGTGCCTTACTGACCCCCACCAGGCGCGGCAAACGCTGGGTGCCACCCGAGCCAGGTAACAGCCCCAATTGCACCTCTGGCAAACCGAGCACGGTTTTATCATCCTGTGAGCAAATTCGGCTGTGACATGCCAGCGCCAGTTCCAGGCCCCCCCCCAGGCAAGCACCGTGGATAGCGGCGACTACCGGCACAGGGAATGCCGCGATTTGTGCCAGAATGGATTGGCCTTTCTGAGCCAAAATGCGCGCATCCTGCGCAGTGCGACAAGCAGCAATCATGGTGATATCAGCACCAGCGATAAAAGAGTCCGGTTTGCCAGAAATAATCACTAAGCCTTGTAATTGGCTCAAGGCCTGTGCTTGTTGCAGTATTTCAGCAATTTGTTCTGCGAATTCAGCTTTTAAGGTGTTCACTTTATCACCGAGAACATCAACAGTAATGATACCAATGTTGTCGGGTCGAACACTGAGGGTGAATGCAGAGTGGGCCTGAGCGGCTACCTCCACCAGGGTCGTTTCATCACCGCTGTTAAGCGTATTTTCCTGATTCATTACTCCACCTCCACAATCATTGCTGCACCCAGACCACCCGCAGCACATGCGGTTGTTAACCCTAGCCCACCACCACGGCGACGCAATTCATGTAATGTTTGAGTAATCATACGTGCACCGGTCGCCGCAAAGGGATGACCATAAGCGATAGAACCACCTAATACGTTGAATTTACTCATATCAACTTCACCAATTGCCTGACTGCGCCCCAGTTTTTCGCGTGCGAAGCTATCACTGGCAAACATTTTCAGGTTAGCCAGAGTTTGTGCCGCAAAGGCTTCATGCATATCGATAAGAGTTAAGTCCGCCAAGGTGATTCCAGCGCGATCGAGTGCTAATGGTGTGGCGTAAGAGGGGCCTAATAACATGTCTTGCCAGACATCAATGGCCGAAAAGGCAAAACTGCGCAGATAACCTAACGGCTGAAGACCCAACGCCTTCGCTTTTGATTCACTCATCATCATGACGGCAGCGGCACCGTCGGTCAGTGGTGTGCTGTTCGCCGCTGTGACACTGCCGTGTTTGCGATCAAATGCCGGACGTAATTTGGCGTACTGCTCCATGGTAGAATCTTTGCGGATATTATTATCTTCAGTGATGGCATCACTAAAAGGTGGAATATAAGCCGTCATCACCTCATTGTGTAATAACCCCAGTTGCCAGGCCTGTGCCGCCATTTGGTGAGAACGCAGCGCCAGCGCATCCTGATCCTGGCGACTAATTCCATAGGTTTTTGCCATCTGTTCGGCCGTATCCCCCATGCGCAAGCCCGTTGAATACTCGGCAACAGCCGGTGCCACCGGGAGCAAATCGCGCAGTTTTAACCGGCTAAACAATTTCAATCGTTGGGATAGCGTTCGAGCTTTATTGACATCAACCAAGGTCCGCGCCAGCGCTTTGCTGACACCAATGGGCAAAACAGAAGAGGAATCTGCACCGCCAGCAATCGCAATAGTCACGGAGCCAGCAATGATGCTTTCCGCCACATTTGCCACCGCCTGAAAACTGGTCGCACATGCGCGCGAGACACTGTAAGCATCGGTACGCACACTCATGCCCGTGCCCAACACTATTTCGCGCGCTATGTTCGGTGCCTCAGGCATTTGGACCACTTGCCCAAACACTAATTGATCAATTAATTCAGGAGTAATACCACTTCTGGCTAATAATTCACTGACCACAATTTTGCCTAGATCTACAGCGGGCACACCATGATAAGCCGTAGCCTGCTTGGCAAAGGGGGTTCGCAGGCCGCTGACTATTGCAATACGATCGCCCGTGCGCGTCACTAGCGGTAATGGCTTACTCATAAATGCTCCTGATACGTCAAAGTGGCTTTTATTAAAGCATAATAAATAACAGGTCTGACCTGATCTAATTATTGTTAACCAAATATTTACATTCGGTAAACCTATAGAACAGGAAAGTGGGAGCAGGAGCAACTTTTCGCAATAAAAATGGGGAGTGAGAAGCGCTGGCAGCGCTAATAACTTATCTGGAAGTGGTATATCCAACGCGATGACTTCAAAAGGCAAATCATCCAAGAAACAAACGCGAAGCCAGAAGCTCCGCGTTTTGGGTATTTAACTGACCTAAATAGATTCACAGCAAGGAGCGAATTAACGCAGACCTAACTGAAAAATCATGGTTTCAGCCTGGCAGGCAAAAGTGAAATCAACGGTTAAACGCACGCCACCGTCAGTTTCTTCCAGCTTATGCTCGATTAGGCAAGGCTCAGATTCAACAGCACGCGCTTTTTCAGTTAGCGTTTTCAGCATAGCTTCAGCTTCTGCACGGTTGTCGAATACACAGCTATAGGAGGCAGTGCAATCGGTATTGTCCATGATAGTGCCTACATCTATACAGCAGCAGGCTGCGGTTTCTTCCGCGCTACAGCGGTTGTTTGTTGATCCAACAGTTGCATCTGACATCTTCAATTCTCCTCAACGGACATTTCAAAATAGGTGCAAATTGCCTATCACGCAGCGCAAATGACCATTAGCGCAAACAAATAAGACAGGGTGTAAAAAAATATTTTCTCTGACGCTATTTTACTACCGTCACTCATCGCGTACTAGGACTTACTGTTTATAGGCCTATTAAGTGACGAAAATCACACTAAAATTGTTCGCACTCTCATCAATAACGTATTAATTGCTGCCAAATTGTGAGTTTTTTGTTAACTGCGTCTATTTTTTGCAATCAAATTCGGTCAAATGTAAAAACATACTTGCAACACCCTCGCTGGTCAGACCTATACTTCAGCCACTGGTCTGCTTTGTCTGACCGATAACGGACCCTACAATCCCGCATTCTCTTGTTACGGTAAGTAACATAGTTTAAATAAAACAATGAGGTTTTGGTCATGAACCAGAAAAACCTGTTTACCCGATCAGCTCTGGCAGCTGCAGTAGCACTGGTTTCGTCGAACGTTTCTGCAGCGGGTTTTCAACTAAATGAATATTCAGCAGCTGCATTGGGCCGCTCTTTCTCTGGTGAAGGCGCTGTTGCTGACAATGCTTCCGTTGGTAGCCGCAACCCCGCCGCCATGATGATGTTCGATCGCCCTTCTTTCTCTGGCGGCTTTGTGTATGTCGATCCCAACGTTGATATCAGTGGAACATCACCAAGTGGCAAAAGTACCAATGCCAAAAACATCGCGCCATCAGAGTGGATCCCCAATATCCACTTTATTATGCCGCTGAATGAGCAATGGGCAATTGGGGCTTCCGGCACCTCAAACTACGGTTTAGCCACTGAATTTAATGATGATTATGTCGCCGGCTCTCTGGGTGGTCAGACTGACCTGAAAACGGCAAACCTCAATTTAAGCGGTGCTTATCGCCTAAATGAAAACTTCAGCTTTGGTCTAGGCTTCAATGCAGTTTATGCCGATGCCAAGATTGTACGCCATGCCGGTGAGGCGGGCCCACGGTTACCGATTCCACAAGCACCGAGCACCGAAGTTACCCGTATGGAAGGAACCAAGTGGGGCTATGGTTGGAATGCGGGCGTTCTGTATGAAGTTGATAAAGAAAACCGCTACAGCTTCACCTACCGTTCAAAAGTGAAAATTGACTTTGATGGCGATTTCAGTAACCAGTTGCCTCGCCAACTTGGTGGATTAGCCGGTCAAACCGTTCCAGGAGCCCTGACTCTGAACTTGCCAGAAGTGTGGGAAGTGTCCGGCTACAATAAAGTGGCACCACAATGGGCTATTCACTACAGCATGGCCTACACCAGTTGGAGCCAGTTCAAAGAGCTGAAAGCCACCGGAACCAACGGTAACACTCTGTTTGAGAAGCAAGAAGGCTTCCATGATGCTTACCGTATCGCGCTGGGTACCACCTATTATTACGATGATAACTGGACCTTCCGTACCGGTATTGCGTTCGATGACAGCCCGGTTCCAGCCGATAACCGCACTATCTCGATTCCAGACCAGGACCGTTTCTGGATAAGTGCCGGTACCACCTACGCATTTAACAAAGATGCATCAGTTGATGTGGGTATTTCCTATATGCATGGCCAGAACGTGCATATTACAGAAAAAACACCAACAGCATTGGGCGGAACCACTTATGAGTTCGACTCTAAAGGTACCGCACTGCTGTATGGCGTGAACTTCAACTACGCCTTCTGATAACCATTATTGGCGGCGTTGTTTTCCTAATAATTGCCCACAAAAAAGCGCCTTTCGGCGCTTTTTATTTATTCAATCCCGGATATGAGAGTAGATGTTCACCGCCAATGAGCGGGATAAGTCTCGCTAACACCTCATTATATAAACCCGATTCTGATTCAATCAGAAATTTAGCCTTACGCTGACGCCAGTCAAAGGTTTGGATTAGGGTCGTTGCCACAACACAAGGCACATCAAGGTTGGTAACCGGAACTTCGGTAGGTGAGCCACGGACAGTGCTACTCACAGGGCAACACATCACCAATCCGGTTAAGCGGTTATATGTTTCATGTGAAAGAATAAGAGCAGGACGATATTTGCCAATCTCTTTCCCTTTCGTTGGTTCAAAATCCAACCAACAAATATCGCCTCGCTTTGGTATATACATTAATAATCAAGCTCCCTCTCCGTGGGATGGGTAAGTTCATCAGCATGTGCCGTGTAAGCGCTAAGTCCAGCAAGCAGGCTTTCTTCGGTCAAAGGCTTTTTGACGACTTTTTGAATCACTAATCCTTGTTCGCTGATATCGATATCAACAGTGTCACCCACCTCAAAATTAGGGATAGTTTTAAGATTACCCGACAACCGTAAGGCAACACTATTGCCCCATTTTTGTAATGTGGCTTGAGCTCGCATAATCACCCCCTTCACTTTATGTATCTACAATGAGTATACACCCTTCAACTACGTAGATACAGCAGCAACAAAAAAGCGCCTCGCGGCGCTTTTTATGTGTCGAGCGAGCACATCTATCAGTTAGGTGAATCGATACTTTCCAAATCGCCCTGAATTGCTTGAGCATTCGAGTTAACTTCAGGTTTCAACTGCCCGCCATTCGCCAAGAAATCATTACGTTGGAAGTAAGCTTCGCGCACCATCAGATACGGGTCGGAAGAGTTACGCAGCAAGCCATCTGAATCTAATAGCTGCGCACGGGTTTCAACCCCTTCTAGCATCCATTTACCTGCCGACATCCAGAAAGTCAGATAACTTAGCACCGGATAGACGTAATCCACTGCATCGCCCCCATCCTCACGAATGGTGAAGCTGCCATAGCCCGGTAATACTACATAAGGGCCATATCCGACATCATAGTGCCCCAATGTGCTACCAAAACGGTTCGGCACTTTTTTCGCCAGTTTTGGATTCGCCATACCGGCTACATCTATTAAGCCCCCCATCCCCAAAATAGTGTTGAGGAAGAAGCGGTTAAAGTGCTTCATGGCGTTGTACGGATCACCGACCAGGAAGCTGTTGACCATGCTGGCTGGCTCTTCAAGGTTACCCAAGAAGTTACTCATCCCATTGCGTGCGGGTTGCGGCACATAGTCGCGCCAAACAACAGCGACAGGGCGCACGACATAAGGGTCAAGAACCTCATAGTTAAAATTGAACATTGCCCGGTTAAAACCTTCCAGCGGATCAGAGCGGCCCTGCTCCATTTGATCCGGCGAGCTACTGGCGCAGCCTATTAACAGTACGGTTGCAAAAGCCAGCCCAATCAGGCGGTAGTTCATATCTTTCTCCATGAAATTCTTTCCAGCCCCTTATATTTAAGGGATCTGTTTGTTTATCTGAACATGAATAGTTTGGGGCTGCCCTTTCGTGCCAAAACCCTGCACACCGCTTTCACCAAACCAATCACCTGGCTGCGAGTTAGCAGTGCCATCCAGTGAAATACGCGCACGCACATTAACCTGCTGCAAAGAAGAGAGCAAACGCTCCGGCATCATTGCATTGCTATCATCCAGTGTCACTGATAGCGGGAATCGGCTCAAAGGTAGCTGTTTAACTGCAACAGGGATCGGGTTTGTTCCATCCGTTACCGAGATAATCAGCGCCCCTTGTGGGGGTAATTTCTGAGCAGCCTCCGATGACAACGAGACCTCTATTCCCAGTGTAGCTGTTTCCTGCCCTGCCTGTGATTTCGCTTGTGCAATACTGCGTTTTATCACTTCGATGCGAGAATCACCAGCAGGCAGCAATTTTAGCATAACTTCCCACGCACCAATGGCTTGTTTGAAATCACCCTGCTCAAAAGCATTAAAAGCTAACAAGCTCATGGCACGTAAGTTGGTGTGATCCTGCCCAACCATGGTTCGCAGCAGGGTGGTTGCCAGCTGATTATCTTGCGGATCGTTGGAGCGAGTCAGCACTTCAGCATATCCCAGCCTGACATCATTATTATCAGGCGCAAGTTGGTAAGCTTTAGCAAAAGCTTGTGTGGCGGTGGTGGCATTATTCAGTGCCATGCCCACTCTGCCAAGCATCATCCAATCATTGACGTTACCGCTATCTTGTTGCAACGAGGTACGCAATCCCAGCCCCAAACGGGCGGCTTCCTCCATAGTCAGAGGCTCAGCCCGCTCATTGGCAACTCTGGCGCGTAACTCTGGCATTTGAGCTTCAACCTGATGCCACGCCTGCACTTGTGGCAAGCCGCCTGTTTTCACATATAACCCGACTGAAACCACCACCAGAATGACCACGCCCGGTAATAAAACCCAGCGGTTGATTGGGCTGGTGCCCTCAGTGGATTCATGTGGGATATCTGTTAACAGATTCTGTTGTAACTCCTGAATCAATTCAGGCCGCTGCTCCACCACGCCCTGCGCTTCATCCTCTGCCAATTCAGACAACCGGTCTTGATAAATCGCCTTATTTAGCTCGTCTCGGGTCGTTACCGATGAATTCGTCTCTTGTCGCAGCGCCGGAATGACCAACAAGGCACCCGCGACCGCCAGCAAAATAATCACTATCAGCCAAAAAGCCATTATGGTTGTTTCCTGTTCGTCTTTTTGTGTTGAGCCGAAGGTTGTTTTTGTTCAGCCAGCAGAATGTCTAACCGCTGCTGCTCCTGCGGGGAAAGCGGGGCCTCTTTTCCCCCCCGCCGCCGAGCGCGTAGCACCACAATCACCGCACCAATCAGAACAAACATGGCCGGGCCGACCCACAAAATCAACGTTGCTGCCGTGACCGGTGGCTCATAAGTGACAAAGTTGCCGTATCGAGCCACCATATAATCAATGATTTGCTGTTTAGAATGGCCCTGCTGCTGCAATTCATACACCTTACCGCGCATATCGGCGGCAATGATGGCATTAGAATCAGCAATGCTGTTGTTTTGACATTTAGGGCAACGCAATTGCTCGGTTAACTCACGATATTGCTGTTCCTGCTCCACGGAGCTAAAGGTGTAAGTATCAATGGCTGCAAAAACATTGCCCACAAAAACAGGAGTCGCAAAAATACTCCAACCCAATATCAGGCCCAGAGCCAGGCGGAATAATCTCATGCGCCCCCCTGATATTTTTTATACAGTGGCAGGATTTCCTGCTGCCAGACGCGATCATTAAGATCACCGGCATGGCGGTAGCGAATAATGCCCTGACCGTCGATCAAGAAAGTTTCCGGCGCGCCATAAACCCCCAGATCCAGCCCCAACATGCCATCGCCATCATACAAACTCAGCGCGTAAGGATTACCCAGCGAATTGAGCCACTGCACCGCTTTGGCACGATCATCTTTATAGTTCAACCCCACCACACGAATACCCTGCGCCGCCAGCTTATTCAGATATTCATGCTCGGCGCGGCACGTCGGGCACCAGGTCGCCCAGACGTTAAGCAGCATGGGTTTGCCGTCATGCAATATCGCTTGATCGAAAGTTTTCCCCGGTTGCTCAAGGGATTCCAGTTTAAAAGCCGGTACCGGTTTGCCAATCAGCGCTGATTCCAGCATGGTGGGATCATCGCCATTAGCATTGCGGGTCAATTGCACCAGAAAAGCCACAACCAGCAGCAGAAAGAGCACCAGTGGAATGAACATCAGCTTATTGAATGAAGATTGAGATTTCATTATTTAGCCTCCGTCGCCGCGCCGCGTTTTAACTTTTTGCTCATCCGATAGCGGGGATCAAACATACAGAAAATGCCGCCGATGGCCATAAACACCCCGCCATACCAGATCCAGCGGACAAATGGCTTGTAATACAAGCGCACCGCCCATGAACCGTCATCCAGCTCTTCCCCTAGTGCAGCATACAGATCACGGGTCAGGCCGCCATCAATGGCCGCTTCCGTCATCATTGACCGGGCCACACTGTAATAGCGTTTTTCTGCATGCAAGGTGGCTTCGGGCTTGCCGTTGCGGGTGACATCAATAATACCGACGCCGCCGGTATAGTTTGGCCCTTTAATGTCGTGAACATCGCGGAATACAAAGTGATAATCGTGGATATCAATGCTATCACCGGCTTTCATGCGCACATCGCGTTCGACGCTGTAATTCTGACTGAACGCAATACCGATCACCGTCACCGCCACCCCAAGGTGCCCCAGCACCATCCCCCAATGACTACGGGAAAGATGGCTCAGGCCACGCCAGAAGCCATGACGATGCGTGGCGCGTTCGTGCAACTCCATCACAGTCAGGATAATCACCCAGATAGCCATCATTAGGCCAACTACGGTCATTCCGGCAATAGTATCTTGCAGCAACCAAGGGACTAATATCGACATTAGCAAAGTGACCACCAGCGCCACACCCAAACGTTTGTAAAGCTTGCTCGGCTCATCACGACGCCAGCGAACCAATGGGCCAATCCCCATTAAGAGCGCCATAGGAGCCATCAGCCAGGTAAACATGGTATTAAAGAAGGGTTCGCCGATGGAGATGCTGCCCAATCCAAGCTGTTTGTGGACCAATGGCAGCAATGTGCCGAGCAATACCACCAACATAGCAGCAATTAACAGCACGTTATTACCCAGCAGGAATGTCTCGCGCGAGAACACTTCATGTTGAGTCCGGCTACGCACTTGTGCGCCTTTAACTGCGTACAGCAGTAAAGAGCCGCCGATAACTATCACTAAATAGGCCAGAATAAACATACCGCGCGCGGGATCAGAGGCGAAAGAGTGCACCGAAACCAATACGCCGGAGCGCACCAGGAATGTACCCATCAGGCATAAAGAAAATGCGGTAATTGCCAGCAATACTGTCCACGCTTTGAATGTTCCGCGCTTTTCAGTAACCGCCAATGAATGAATCAGCGCCGTCCCTGCCAGCCACGGCATAAAGGAAGCATTCTCTACCGGATCCCAGAACCACCACCCGCCCCAGCCGAGTTCATAGTACGCCCACGCGGAACCGAGCACGATCCCCAAGGTTAGAAACACCCATGCGGCTTGAGTCCACGGGCGTGACCAGCGAGCCCAGGCGCTATCGAGTCTGCCGGCCATTAAAGAGGCAATAGCGAAAGCAAATGCTACGGAGAAACCGACGTAACCCATATAAAGCAAAGGTGGATGGAAAATCAACCCGACATCCTGCAACAGCGGGTTCAAGTCATTGCCATCAATCGGGAAGTCCGGCAAAGTGCGGTTGAATGGATTCGAAGTCAGAATAATAAACAGCAGGAAGCCGCCAGTAATCATCCCCAATACCGACAACACGCGCGCGACCGCATCATCCGGCATCGAGCGGCTAAACAGCGCCACGGCCAGTGACCAACAACTGAGTAGCAATACCCACAACAGCAGTGACCCTTCATGCGCGCCCCACGTTGCCGCAATGCGGTAATAGACCGGCAGATGTGAATTCGAGTTCGCCGCCACATAAGCAACAGTGAAATCATTCACCACAAACGCATATACAAGGCATATAAATGAAAGCGCAATAGTGGCAAACATACCGTAGGTCAATGGCCTGCCGGTTGCCATCATGCGGGCATCCTGACGAGCGGCCCCCAATTGTGGATACAAACTCAGCAATAGCGAGAGAGCCAGCGCCAGACATAATAAGAAACTACCAATTTCGGGCATCATGAGGCATTACCTTGCGCAGCAGTGCTGTTGTAGGCCTCAGCCGGGCGGGTATGGTTTTCTTTCATCGCCTCTTTGACTTCCGGTGGCGTGTATTTTTCATCATGTTTTGCCAAGACTTCTTTGGCATTGATGGTATTGCCTTCAGCAAACACCCCTTGCGCCACCACCCCCTGCCCCTCACGGAACAAATCGGGCAAAATGCCGGTATACGTCACAGTGACGGCACCGCGCGCATCGTAAACCTTAAAACTCATTTCTAACGTTTTGTCGTCACGCTTCACCGAACCCGGCATCACCATGCCGCCAATGCGCAAGCGCTGACCGATTTCCGGCTTCTCATGGCGCTCGCCTTTACCCTGCAAAATTTCACCCGGCGTATAAAACAAATCAATATTAGAACGCAACGCATACAGCACCAGAGTGGTGGTCAAACCGATACCGATTAGCACCACCATCGCCAGATAGAGCCGACTTTTTCTACGTGGATTCACTGTTGTTTCTCCTGCGAACGAGCGGCATTTTTGACTGGGTGATTCTGGGCCTGATTTGCCTGACGAATACGTTGTTCTCTCGCCTCACGGCGTTGAATATCTACTAATAATTGTTGGTGCTGCCATACCGTGTGTATCCATAAGCCAAGCAGCGATAAGACCGTTGCCGCTATCGCCAGCCAGACATAAAAGGCATAACCCCCCATGGCAAAAAATGCCGCCCAAGAATTAAAGGCCGGATTCATACACGAGGCTCCTTACGCAACAAAGCGGCAACCCAAGGCCGATGGCGCTCTTGCTGCAAAATCAGATTGCGCAGGCGCATTAATGTCAGGGTGATAAAGAAGAATAGATAACCAAAAATAGCCCAGCGCAGCGGGGAGCGCATGCTCGGATCAATGCTTTGCTGCATGTTAGTCGACCCTTGATGTAAAGTGTTCCACCACACGACAGAGAAATGAATAATGGGGATATTGACTACACCGACCAGCACCAAAATACCGGCGGCGCGCCCGGCCAGTTTGCGGTCTTCAAAGGCGTTATACAGGGCGATCACTCCCAGATAGAGGAATAACAGCACCAACTCGGAGGTCAGCCGCGCATCCCAGATCCACCATGTTCCCCACATGGGTTTACCCCAGGCCGAACCGGTAACCAAGGCAATAAAGGTCAATACTGCGCCCACCGGGGCCATGGCGGCCACGACGTTATCGGACATTTTCATTTGCCAGACCAAACCGACAAACGCGGCTATTGCCATCGACATATAAATGCCCATCGACCAAATCGCCGCCGGAACATGCAAATATATGATACGGAAGCTATCACCTTGCTGGTAATCTGACGGGGCGAAACCAAAGCCCCACACCCAGCCCACCGTCAGGCAAATAACGGCTCCGATGCCCACCCATGGAATAAATCGGCCACACAGCTGATAGAGCCGTTCAGGTTTAGCGAATTGATGAAACCATTTCCACATTTTTCATTGCTCACATTAAAATTGGACGGGCATCACCTTATGGGCAATACCGGTGCAGGATACGGCGCGCAATCTGCTCTGACTGGCGTTGGCTACCGCGCTTAAGCTTCTGAAAATCGGTACTCTTTTCTTTTATAAGTCTTTTATTGTGCATCCCCGCCCTAAACAGCTAGTGCACACTCACTCTCAATGCAGCGGCGGTAGCAAAAGGTGCCAGTGTCGCGCTCCCCGCCAACATCGCACCCAAAATCGCCAGATAGCCATCGATGGGTAATGACATCGAAGCTGCATCAATGGCCGCAGTAGCAAATATCAACACCGGGATATACAGCGGCAGTACCAATAAGCTCAGTAAAACTCCGCCCTTACGTAATCCCACTGTTAGCGCTACACCGATTGCCCCGATAAAACTTAACGTCGGCGTTCCCAATAGCAGTGTCAGCGCCATCGCAATCGCGGTGTTGCTATCAAGGGAAAGCAATAAAGCCACCAGCGGCGATAGAATCAGTAACGGTAGCCCGGTAACCACCCAGTGAGCACACACTTTGCCTAACACCGTGAGTGCCAGCGGGCTGGGTAATAACAGCAATTGCTCAAGAGAACCATCGTGGAAATCATCACGGAATAGCCGCTCCAGTGATAATAGTGATGCCAGTAATGCTGCAACCCAGACGATACCCGGCGCAATACGCGCCAATAATTGTGACTCAGGACCAATACCCAGCGGAAACAACGTGATGACAATCAGAAAAAACCAGAGCGGATTAACGATTTCTGCACCTTTTCTGAAGGCAATTTTCAACTCTCGACGCAACACGCTAATAAACATTAATTCTCCTGCGTGTTGGTTAAACTGATTTTACGCACCTGCTGCCCGACACCCTCTAAGTCCTGATGAGTGGTGAGCAACACCGAGCCTCCTTTGGCGGCATGTTCCACAAACAGAGCCAACAAGGTGCTCACACCCTGTTTATCAATTGCGGTCAGTGGCTCATCCAAAATCCATAATGGCGCCTGACTCAACCACAAACGGGCTAAAGCCACCCGCCGTTGCTGACCCGCAGATAACTGCGATACCGGTAAATCTTCATATCCCACCAGCCCGACATGAGATAATGCTTGCCAGATGGCCGTGCTATCAACCTGTTGAAATACCGACTGATAAAATGCCAAATTCTCAAAAGGGGTGAGTACAGACTTGATTCCTGGCTGATGGCCTAAAAAGAGTAAATCCTGATGATAGCGGGCGCGGTCGCGGCGAATATTTTCGCCTAGCCAGCTCACCTGCCCTTCGTCGGCATCGGCAAGGCCTGCCAGAATACGCAGCAGACTGGTTTTACCGGCTCCGTTTTGCCCCTCGACCTGCACAATCTCCCCCGCAGCCACACAAAAACTGAGCTGTTGAAATAAGCTTCTTTCATCTCGGATGCAGGTCAGATTTTTAGCTTCCAGCATGAAGGATTATCTTCCACCGTAGGATTGTCAGTTCAGGAAAACCGAATGATAACATAAAGGCTTAATCCTTACGTAGTATGGGCCTAACGCTATCCCTACCCTTATAGAGGTAATATTCGGGTTAAGATCAATATTCTGTAGAAAAAACCAACAACATGAAAACCAGCGGACCTTTTACTGCCATCTGCATGGCCAAAAAGTCGCGAATAAAAATTTGCAACTATGCTTATGGCTCGGCTATTGCCTTTTTCCTCTACTAACCAGGAATCCCTTATGAGTAATGAAAAACGGTCTCAAGATAAGGGCAAATTAAAAGTAGAAAATGATGAACCGCATGAAGGGAAAGAAATTGAAGTGAATGAAGAAAACCTCCCCTCCAAGGCCGCGGCTATTCATGAGATTATCCGTGTCGATGGTGAGAAAGAGTTAGAGCGCGACAGCTTCGCACTATTATGGTCGGCCGTTGCAGCGGGGCTTTCAATGGGTGCATCTTTGATTGCTAAAGGCATTTTCCATGCAAAATTGCCTGAGACCCCCGCCAACTTTCTACTGGAAAATATCGGCTATACCTTTGGTTTTATTATTGTCATTATGGCCCGCCAACAGCTCTTCACCGAAAATACCGTTACACCTGTATTGTCGATAATGCAAAAACCCAGCCGCCAAAACTTCGTACTATTATTTCGTCTCTGGGGGGTGGTGTTATTGGGCAACCTGATCGGCACGGGGGTTGCAGCCTATTCTTTTATTCATATGCCCGTTTTTGATAATGCAACGCGCGCGGCATTTGTCACTATTGCTCAAGGGGTGATGGAGAGTTCTCCAAATGAAATGTTTGCTAAAGGCATATTTTCCGGCTGGATCATTGCCACCATGGTATGGATGATGCCCTCGGCCGGAGGTGCCAAAATATGGGTGATATTCCTGATGACTTATTTAGTCGCTTTGTGCGACTTGACCCATATTGTGGTCGGCTCAGTGGAAATCTTTTATTTAGTGTTTAACGGCTCAATACCCTGGCAGCAATTTATTTACCCGTTCGCGATCCCGACGCTGGCAGGGAACATTATTGGTGGTACCTTTATTTTTGCCCTGATAAGCCACGCACAGATTCGTAGTGATATGGCCCATAAACCTAAAAAAAGTGAAAAAGTGGACAGTGATTCACCGCCCCCCACCCATAACGACTCATAATTTACGGCGCTGACTGATGTTTTTTGCCAAAGAATACTCATTATTCACCGCCAGTTGGTGACAGAGTAACCAAACAGACAGCTAACTGCTTATTATCTGAGTCAAAATGCGTATAATACTCCGGCACAGCAGTCAGCCTGCCGGTAAGCAAGTCCCCGTAGTTAAACGGATATAACAAGCCCCTCCTAAGGGCTAGTTACTGGTTCGATTCCAGTCGGGGACACCATCACCTTACACATCGCTTCCAACTGTGGAGTCGATAACAATGTGTAACCGCCTAAAATCATAGTGATATTCATTTATCTCCCCTCCGTTTCGAATTGATATGGTCGAGTTTATTTATTAAATATCAGCGACTATTAACATCAACACAGACTCACGCAACCCACTAAAATACGCACCTCTCCTGTTGACTTATTTTGCTAAAAGTATACTTTTCAGGACATGAAGAAAATTCTCATTATTGTTCCCGACGGCGGCATGCTGTTCGAATCTGCCGGTATTGCAGACATTCTGATGCAGGCTAACCAGTTGCATACGGAAGGTCTGGCACGCCCTCGTTATCATGTTGGCATTGCAACAACCCAGCCGCATCAGGTGATCCACGGCCAGTCCGGGTTAAACCTGCTTGCCGATCATCGCCTTCATGAGCTGGATCCCCGTGAGCCGTTCGACACCATACTCATTACGGGTCGGGGCCAAAATGAGCAGGAAGGCACCGCCATTGTCGACTGGCTGCACCTTGCAGCGCCACATGCACGCCGCATTGCTTCAATTTGCGGCGGCGCGATGCTATTGGCGCAGGCCGGATTATTACAGGGAAGACGGGCTACGACCCACTGGAAATTGCTGGAAACCATGCAGTCGGCATTTCCTGAAGTGAAGGTCGAAGGGGGTCCGCTGTATATTCAAGATGGGTCCATCTGGACATCCGGTGGAGTCAGTTCCGGTTTTGATCTGACGTTGGCGCTGGTTGAGGAAGATTACGGTTTTAGCCTTGCCCGAGATGTCGCGCAAGATTTAGTGATGTACCTTCGCCGCCCCGGCGGTCAATTACAATTTAGCCGCTACAATCTCCAGCAAAATAGCGGCTCTGGCCCGATAAGCGACCTACAGTCGTGGATACTTGAAAATATTGCCACCGACCTCTGCGTTGAAAAGTTGGCAGAAAAAGTGGCGATGAGCCCGCGCAATTTCACCCGCGTTTTTACCCGTGAAACCGGGGCATCTCCGGCGCGCTATGTTGCAGAAGCGCGCCTGGCTGCCGCACGGCAGCGCCTGGAGCAAACCACTGATATGCTGGACGAAATTGCCGCACAAACGGGCTTTGGCAGCAGTATTAATCTGCGCCGTATGTTTGAAAAACAGCTGCACCTGACTCCGGGGGAATATCGCCAGCGCTTTCATTGTCGCAAAATGGCGTAAAGTGATCCTTTTTTGTCATTTACGCCAAATGGCTCTGGGCCTAAAGTCACTCCTGAGACAACACATAAGGAGTTCATCATGGTCAAGGTCGGTATTAATGGTTTCGGGAGAATCGGGCGCAACGTATTACGCGCAGCACTGGGCAATCCAGGTATCCAGATTGTGGCTATCAACGATCTGACAGACAGCAAAACGCTGGCCCATCTGCTGAAATACGACTCTCTATTGGGTACGCTGGCATGTTCCGTAGATGCCACCGATGGGCAGTTGAATGTCGATGGTCGACCCATCGTGGTATTCAGTGAGCGCGATCCGGCCCGTATCCCTTGGCGGGATGTGGAAGTGGATATCGTTATTGAGGCGACGGGTTTCTTCACCGAACGCGAAAAAGCAGCGGTGCATATTCACAGCGGTGGGGCAAAACGCGTCATCATCTCCGCTCCGGGCAAAAATGACGATTTAACCGTGGTGATAGGTGTAAACCATCAGCTGTACGACCCGCAAAAACACTATGTTGTCAGTAATGGTAGCTGCACGACCAACGGTCTGGCTCCTGCCGCGCAAGTGCTGCACCAACATTTTGGTATCAAGCACGGTCTCATGAATACCACACACGCCTATACCAACAGTCAGGTATTGCACGACCAGCCCGAACAAGACTTACGTGGTGCACGCGCGGCAGCGCTTTCGATTGTGCCTTACTCCAGCGGTGCTGCGAAAGCGTTGGGGAAAGTGATTCCTGAACTTGATGGCCGCCTGACAGGCTACTCACTGCGAGTGCCTGTTCCGGTGGTGTCGATTGTCGATCTTACGGTGACGCTTGAGCATGATGTCACAGTTCAGGAAGTCAACGATGCATTCCGCCGGGCTGCAGCTTCCGGGCCGTTGCAAGGTATTCTGGGTTATAGCGACGAGCCGTTGGTTTCGAGCGATTATCAGGGCGATCCGCGTTCATCTATTATTGATGGGTTATCAACACTGGTTATCGGCGGAAATATGGTCAAGATTCTCGCTTGGTATGACAATGAATGGGGATTCTCAAATCGCCTTGTCGATTTGGCATTAATGATGAACCAGCGCGAACTATAATCAATGCAGCTCTCGAACACGCGATTTTATCGGGTGTTCGTACTGGCTCCAACTGTACTCACTCTTCTAAACAAGTAAAACCCACAAAATAGTCAATTAGGGAATAAGGAAGTGCTTGTTATCTTTAATTCACGCCATCGTGCTTAAATTGAACATAAAGCCCCATCAAGCTATTATGATGGGGCTTCCAGTAGTCTTATTTAATCTCTCTTTAGAAAATAATGATATAAGTGCTATTAGCTCAGCGATTGTTGGTCTATTAGCGTGGACACCTTATTTTCTTTCATCAAAACGTATCCCCTTTACGGACCTCAATCACAGCCCGGCTATCCTTTAATGTGATAAAAAGTGTAAAATAGGTAAACATCGATACAGTAATCTGTGATTTGTCACTTTTTCATATTTATTAATTTTAATTTCAAGAGGTTATCGTGATGGGTTTACCAAACTGTCCAAAATGCAATTCTGAATATACCTGGCAGGAAGGCGAAAAACTGAATTGCCCAGAATGTGGTAATGAGTGGTCAGAAAATGGCGATTCCGCCACTGCCGATGAGGGCCTGGTAGTACGTGATGCCAATGGCAATTTGCTGGCTGACGGTGACGCGGTGACAGTGGTTAAAGATCTGAAAGTAAAAGGTAGCTCTTCAACCCTGAAAATTGGGACTAAAGTAAAAAGCATCCGCCTGGTTGAGGGTGACCACAACATCGATTGCAAGATTGATGGCTTTGGCCCGATGAAACTAAAATCTGAGTTTGTGAAGAAAAGCTGATAGCTCGGTTCCCCTTGCTCACCATCGTGCTACGGCGCAAGGGGAATATTTATAACGGCGCTCCCCCTCCTGCCTCTGAACATAAACAAATCCCGCCCCCCTCTGGAGGCTCAAAAACCAGTGCCATGGTGATTTCCTCCCTATCTTTGCATCCCCCATTCAACCGGAAAACTCATTTAGATATATCTTTTTCATATCCCCCCCTTGCTAATTTCGATATATCGATCTAAATTAGATATATCGAAACGTTTTCGATATATCTAAAGGAGATTCATTATGTTTGGTTATTCAAAACGTGGTCATCGTTGTCGTGAAGAACACCACGAAGGGCTGCGCCATTGCGGTGACAGAATGCATCGTGGCGGCCGCCACTCTATGTCAGGTGAAGCAATCGAAGCCGCAAGAGGAGGTAGACGTGGGCGCGGTGAAAAAATGCATCGCTTGTTTGAACATGGCGATTTGCGGGTTGTTCTGCTGGCGCTGCTTGATAAAAAGCCCAGCCATGGCTATGAACTGATTAAAGCTATCGAAGAGGCATCCTCAGGTTTATATGTTCCAAGCCCGGGTGTTATCTATCCAACACTGACATTGTTAGAAGAGCAGGATTTTGTTACCCCAGTAGCCACCGGCAATGGCCGTAAAAGCTACCAAATTACGGATGCTGGCAAAGCTGAATTACAGCAAAATCAACAGATGGTTGATGCTATTTTTTCGCGATTGGCACAAGTTAACCGTCACCCTGAAGGCAATATGGCTGAAGGTATTTCCGATGCAATGCACCGTTTACGCCATATTCTACGTAGCAGCATGATGCGCTCGGATATTACACCAGAGCAGGTTGCGCATATTAATACAGCATTATTGACCGCAGTAGAATCGATTGAAAAAGCGTTAGAACCCAAGGCGACAGAGACGACTATTTCGGAGAAAAACTAATGCCCGGTTACCGTTATCGAATCACCATTGAGCCACTGACTGACCGCAAAGGGGAAGTCATAGATAAAGCTCCGATCACATTCGAAGCCGAGAACCATGATGAGATCCTCGGTATCATCGAACGGCTACAGGCGCGTGAAGATCTGAACTTTGGTCAAGAGAAAACGGCCGCATTTGCACTAGGACTGAAACTGTTTTCAGAAACCATGATGGAAAATCGTAAACATCCGATATTTTCCCCATTGCGAACCGCATTTATGGATTTTATGATCAACTTGAAGAAAGGCTCGACACGCGATCGTGACGAGTGAAACATCATAAATTTAAAATAAACAGACAGCAGTATCCGACGACGGTTACTCGCCGGGAATATCAGTGATAGCCACCATTCCCGGCGAATTATTTAACTCAAATCAGCACCATTACTGGCAATGACTTTTTTATACCAATAGAAGGATTTCTTTTTCTTGCGCGCTAAAGTCCCCCTCCCCTGGTCATCACGATCCACATAGATAAAACCATAGCGTTTGCTCATTTCCCCAGTCGAGGCAGAAACTAAATCAATGCATCCCCATGAGGTATATCCGATGACCGGAATACCATCATCAATGGCCTCACCCATGGCTTTAATATGTTCACGTAGATAACTAATACGATAATCGTCTTCAATTTCACCCTGCGGATTAATTTCATCCTTAGCACCTAATCCATTTTCAACCAAGAAAAGTGGTTTCTGGTAGCGGTCATACATCATATTCATGGTGATGCGTAACCCTAAAGGATCAATGCCCCAGCCCCATTCACTGGCTTGAATATGTGGGTTTTTCAAGGATTTCACGATATTAGCTGCGCTGCTGTTATGGTCATTCATATCCGCCGAAGCACAACGCGAGGCATAATAACTAAAGGAGACGAAATCCACCGAATGTTTAAGAATATCGTCATCGCCCACTTGGGTGGCAATTGAAATTCCTTTCTCTCTGAAAAGGCGTTTTGTATAAGCGGGATAAGCCCCACGAGCTTGTACATCAATGAAAAAAAGATTCTCGCGGTCTTTTTCCAGCGCCGCCCAAACATCTTCGGGTTTACAGGTTCGCGGGTAAAAATTCCCTCCCGCCAGCATACAACCCACCTGATTTTCAGGATTAACCTCATGAGCAATTTGGGTGGCTAAGGCGCTGGCAAGCAGCTCGTGATGGGCAGCTTGATATTTCACCTGTTCCTGATTTTCATTCGGCTCAAACACCAATCCCGCGCCGGAGAATGGGCTATGGAGAAGAATGTTAATTTCGTTAAATGTGAGCCAATATTTCACCAAACCATCGAAAGCTTCAAAACATGTTCGGGCATAACGCGTGAAAAACTCAACCATTTTCCGATTACGCCACGAGCCATATTCCGTCACCAGATGCATGGGTACATCGAAGTGACACAGTGTGACCAGCGGCTCAATATTGTACTTTTTACATTCATTAAAGAGGTCGCGGTAAAAGGCAATCCCCTCGGCATTCGGTGTCAACTCATCACCATTAGGGTAAATCCGGCTCCATGCAATTGATGTGCGGAATACTGTAAACCCCATTTCTGCCATTAACGCGATATCATCTTTATAGCGATGATAAAAATCAATTGCCTGATGACTCGGGTAAAACTCATCATCTCTTAAGGTAAAACGCTTCTCTTGCCCTAATTTCACGGCCAAACGGTGTGCCCCGTGAGGGATCATATCCACCGTCGTCAGCCCTTTTCCACCTTCAAAACAAGCACCTTCGGCCTGGTTTGCGGCTAATGCGCCGCCCCATAAAAAACCGTCGGGAAATGTTGATACTGACATGCAATACCTCTTCATTTAGTTAATTTTTACTGCACTGTGCGAAACAGCAGAGTCAGTAGACTGGGCATGGCCATCTACGCTGTCTTCAACAGGAATGTCTTCAAATCCTAATAAAAGTGTCGTGATGAAAGAGATAACTATCGCCAGAACCATAACGCCAAACACCCATACAATGCTCATTGGATTGGCGGGATCGAAGAACTGAACACTGGTGAATAACCCAGGCGAGGCCATGGAATGGCTAGCGAGCCCACCGATTCCCGCCACCGCACCACAGATAAACCCACTGATAAGGCTGGCGATTAACGGGCGTTTAAGCCGTAACGCCACCCCATAAAGTGCCGGTTCAGAGATACCGGCTACAATCGCGGAAGCCGCAGCAGCCAACGCCGTTTGGCGCAACTCCGGGTTTTTGGTACGCCAGGCGACCGCCAGGGATGAGCCGCCCAATGAAAGATTGGCACCAATTTCTGATGGCATCACCATGCCCTCTTTTCCCGTTTCGGCAATGGTCTGGATGATGGTTGGCGTAAAGACACGGTGCATGCCCGTCATGACCAATAATGGCCAAAGTGCTCCCATAATCGCCACGGAGAGCCAACCCAGATAATCATGAACGGTATATACCAAAGAAGAAATGCCGCTACCAATCCATATGCCCAACGGACCAATAAACATGATGGCAATCGGCGCTGAAATCAGCACGATCAGCATCGGTTTAAGGAAGTTTTTAGTCACTGCCGGTGTAATACGGTCAACCCAGCGCTCAATATAGGACAGCAGCCAGGTCATACAGAGTGCCGGGATAACGGTATAGGTATACTTCACCGCTGTGACAGTTACCCCCATAAATTCAACATGTTGGCCTTGCGCGGCTTTGGCCATTAAATCAATAAACGCTGGATGAACTAATACCCCGGCAATGGCGATAGCCAACGACATGTTGGTTTTGAATTTTATCGCCGCAGAAGCCGCCACCATCACGGGCAGGAAGAAGAAAGCACCGTCACCAATCACATTAAGAATGATGAGAGTTGATGATCCTTTCCCAAAGATGCCGGTCATATCCAGTATCATCGCCAGCAGTTTTACCATGGAGCCGCCGATGATGGCGGGGATCAACGGTGACATAGTACCAATCAATGCATCCAGTATCCCTGCCCCAATTCGCTTTAAGGTGATTTTATTTTTCTGGGGTAGTGCGTTTACCGGTATTGCGCCTTCAGGGAGCAATTTGATCACTTCAGCAAAGGCATAGCTCACATTATTGCCAATGATAACCTGGCATTGATTTTCGCTGTGTACCACACCCAGCACACCGGCTATGGCTTTCAACTTAGCTAAATCAACCGCACGCACATCATTGATTACAAAGCGTAAACGTGTCATGCAGTGGGTCACGGCCCCGATGTTATCGGCCCCACCAATGGCATCGACGATCTGTTGTGATACTGCGGCATAATTTTTTGACATGAGTAACAACTCCCCGTAATGGCGCGCGCTGAGCTAAGTGCCCTTCTGCGCTGAGGGAAAATACCCCCCAGAGCCGCAAGCTCACAATTAGCTATCAAATTCATATAGTTATAAATTATTCACTGACCGGAAAGATATTATCTCTGATCATTTTCAGATAGATAGGTAACCGGTTCCACATGAGAGTCTTAAAATATGAGGTGAAATTCAATAGATTAATTTATTCAATTTTCATTCTGTGATGGCGATCGACATCAAAATCCCAACAAATGAGAGAGGTTTACCGATGTGACCAAATCACGAATGCCACGAACACTTCTGCAATTTCAAGGGCGAAGAGTATAGAATGACAATAATTTCAACGTGTCAGGAAGGGCCTATGTCTACAATGCAAGAAGTGGCAAAGAAAGCCGGTGTTTCAAAAGCCACTGTTTCGCGTGTTTTGTCGGGCAAAGGCTATGTCAGTGATGCGACTAAAGAAAGTGTCTTTAAAGCCATTGAAGAGACGGGATATCGGCCAAATTTACTGGCGAGAAATCTGGCAACCAATAAATCTGAATGCATCGGATTGGTGGTCACCAATACCCTGTATAACGGCAGCTACTTTAACGAAATCCTATCGCAAGCCGCGCAAAAATTAGAAAAAAATGGCCGTCAGTTAGTTCTGGTAGATGGGAAACACAGTGCGGAAGAGGAACAAGACGCTATTCAGTTCCTGCTTGATTTGCGCTGTGACGCAATAATAATTTATCCCCGGTTTTTAACTGTAGATGCCATGGATCTTATTATTGATCAATATAAGCAGCCAATTATGGTGGTGAACAGAAAGCTGCGTAAAAATCATAGCCATTGTATTTTCTGCGATCATAAAGGTTCCAGCTATAATGCGACTCAATATCTTATTGAGCAGGGCCATCGCGATATTGCCTTTATTACCGGTTCACTTGATTCACCTACCGCGATTGAGCGACTTTCCGGATATAAAGCCGCATTAACAGCCTTTTCCCTACCCGTTCAGGACAAACTTATTGTGCAAGGCAAATGGACACCGGCAAGTGGTGTCACTGCGGTCGAATCTTTATTAACCAGCCAGTTACCCTTTAGCGCAATTATCGCCAGTAACGATGATATGGCCATTGGAGCAATAAAAAAATTAAATGAAACCGGATTAAAAGTCCCTGAAGATATCTCCATCATCGGGTTTGATAATATTCCTATTGCGCCTTTCCTGCTGCCACCATTATCCAGTATCAAAGATCCCGTCAGTAGCATGATAAATGAAGTTATTAATCGGCTGATATCCATGTTGGATGGCGGCTATTTATCAAATGAAAATATATTCCAATCAGAACTGCTCATCAGAGATTCAGTCAGTAAAGGGCCTTTTTTTAACTCACTCAAAGCAAAATAGCGATTATTGACTATAATATGGCCGATAGAAAAGGAGCCAAAGGCTCCTCATACTACTGACAAAGTCAAATAAAGGGGAAGCGTGCCGTTGGGGTCGTAACGGCATAAGCCGTCGAAGCGCCCCTAGGTACGGTCAACCCTTTACTCACTGTACTATAAATAGCTTTGTCATTAACCTCAGGAGCCAAAGGCTCCTTCAAATAAAGCAACACAGATTATTTAGCCCGAACACCCTCGACGGAGAGAATCAGTTCGACGTCCTGTGAAGCCGGGCCTAAGTCAGTGGTGATATTAAAGTCTTTCAGCTTAATATTGCCATTCGCTTCAAAGCCTGCACGATAACCACCCCACGGGTCATTACCCTGGCCAGTCAGCTTACTTTCTAAGGTCACAGGCTTAGTGACGCCATTTAATGTCAGGTTGCCAACCACGGTATAACCTTCGGCATTTTTCTTCACTTCAGTCGACGCAAATGTCGCCTGCGGGAATTTGCTGACATTCAGGAATTCTTTGCTGCGCAGATGTTTATCACGCTCAGCATGATTGGTATCAACACTGGCCGTATTAATCACCACATTCACTTTATCAGCAGCCGGATTCTTTTCATCAAAAGTGAAAGAACCATCGAAATCATTAAAACTGCCATATAACCAGCTATAACCTAAGTGTTTAATCCGGAATTCGATAAAGGCGTGTTGACCTTCTTTATCAATTTTATATTCGGCGGCTACGGCACTACCCGTGGTAAACATCAGTGCGCCGACAGTCAGGCCCAATAGGGTCTTATTAAACATGCTTAATTCTCCATAATACAGTTGGTTAATCGGAGCTACGTCCCAGCATCCGTTTAAGGGTAATATCACCATCAATAAAATGGTGCTTAATTGCGGCCAGCCCATGTAATAATGAAAGCACTACTACAGCCCAAGCCAGATAAAGATGCACAGTCCCGGCAGTATCAGCCTGATCAGGTAAACCCGTTAATGTCGCGGGAACAGTAAACCAGTTAAATACATTGATAGGTTGCCCATCAGCCGTCGAGATCAAATAACCGCTGAACATAATACAAAATAAAACAATATATAAAATCAGATGCGCCAATATCGCACTTACTCGTGTGAAACGGCTATAACTGGATAAAGGCTTTGGTGGCGGAGAAATAAAGCGCCAGACAACCCGGAATAACATCACAGCAAAAAGTATACAGCCGATGCTTTTATGTATTTCAGGTGCCTGATGATACCAGCCATCATAGTAGCCTAAAGTCACCATCCATAAACCCAGAGCAAACAGTGCATATACCGTGAATGCCACCAACCAGTGGAGACTAATAGTGATACGGCCAAACTGTTCCCGGGTATTTTTCCAAAGCATAATGATTCCCTTTTGCTCAATTCACAGAACAATAGTCAAACATTATGAAACATAAAATCAACTCTTATTTGATATAAGATATATTTCCGTAACAGCGGTCAGTTATTTTGCAGAAGTTTATAATTACTCAGTCAATATAACTGTCGGACTTTACTTAACCTGACATATACCCGTCATACTTCAAGCTGCATGTGCGTTGGCTACCTTCATTACTCGGCCCATCCATGAGCCTCGCCTCTTCGAGGCCGCAGCAAACAGCGTTCAAATCGGTTCCCGACCGATTTGTCACCCCAGTCACTGACTGCCATTGACCTTAAAATCAATAAGCTCCTGGGGATTAATGAGCCCCATCCTTGAGGCTCACCCTGTGGGCTAGCATAAATGCTGTTCAAATCGGTTCCCGACCGATTTGTTACTCACTTGCCGCCTTCCTGCAACTTGAATTATTTCGGCTATATTTAAGATGAAGCCCCCCCCCTTTAACTGAGAAAACAGTTACTGAGGTGATTGTTGCAGTGTCCAGTTTAGTATCTGTGAGGCTAACTGATTGCTCGCCAAGCCAAAAGCCTCCACCACTTCATTCATTTGCGTGCCCTTAATGGGTTGCCGAACTTCAAAATGGCGCGTCGCCATAATTCTACGGTCTGACATTCTCACCAATCGAGCATCAAAACGGATCAGCACTTCACTGCTGCCCGCTTGATACACCCCCTGAAATGCCGATAGATCGCCACTCAATTCCACATCAGCTTGCAGGCTATCATCGTCACTGCTAACCGCAGCAATACGACCATCAGTGCGGAACTCTTGAATCAGGCGATTACGCACCAAAATAGGGGCAGGATCGGTCCAGCGCGAATTTTTGTAGACTGCAATTTCCTGACCTTCCGGCTGAACAGCAATACGCGAGCTATTGATAAACTGATTGGTGGCCGGTTGTGAAACGCGCAACGACCAATTCACTGGCTGCGCACGTGGCACATTTGCCGCTGGGGGCACGGGCAGTAGATAAACTTGTGATACCGGCGCACTGGGTAAAATAGTACAAGCTGACAGCAACATTGCCAGCACGGATAACATCAACAGCCACGCACCACGGCCGCTAGAGTGCGTTATATTCAGAGATATCATCGAGGCGTAAACTCCTGTGTTCTTTCACGGCCACGCAGCAGAGCCGCCGGGTTTTCTTCCAAACGGGAAACCGCCGCACGCAATGTGGCTAATGTTCTGCGCAACTCATCAACAGCAGGCCCCAATTCATTCATTCCTTGCATGCCATTATTGAGAGAGGTTTGATTTTCGCTGACCAATTTATTGAGAATGGTGCTGGTATTTTGCAGCGAGGCCATGGTCTTGGCGGCATCATTAACCAGTTGCTTACCCTGCCCGTCCATTAACCCATTGGCATTACGCAGCAGGCGGTTGGTTTGCGCCAGTGTCTCATTGGCTTGTTTGCTGGCCTGCGCCAACTGCTGCAACATGGTGCGAATATCCTGACGTTGATCGGCAACCGTCTGGGTGACCAGTGCGAGATTATCCAGTGTGGTGATGAGTCGCTGCTGATTATCAGGCGCTAATAGTTGGTTCAGGCGCATCAGCACTTCATTGGCGTTACTCATGAAATTCTCACCATTGGCCAGCAATTGGCTCATCGGTGATGGCGTGGCGATAATAATAGGGATTTCGCCCTCTTTCCCCTCCAATAATAGGCTTGACGGGGTGCTGCTGCTAAATTGAATATTTGAGGTACCGGTAATACCAGCAACGGTCAAACGGGCTTGAGTATCCTCGCGGATAGGCGTCGAAGCAGACACGCGGATACGCGCCCAAACCTTATTGGGGTTCTCACTGTCTAAACGCAATTGAGTCACTTCGCCGACCCGAATACCACTGTATTGCACGATGCTGCCCTGAGACAGCCCGCTCACCGGCTCATTAAAGACGATATCGTATAGCTTGAACTGGCGGTTAGAACCTGCGTTTGTCAGCCATAGGCAGAATAACAGTGCGGCACTGACCACAATGAGAGTGAACAAACCAATGACAACATGATGAGCACGGGTTTCCATTTACGACCTCTCTTCGCTATTAATCGCTGCCGCCGCCTGATAAGCAGCCCGGCCACGCGGGCCATGAAAATACGCCTGAATCCAGTCATCATCCGTTGCAGCCACATTATCCAAGGTATCCACCACTAGCACTTTCTTTTGTGACAGCACGGCCACACGATCACACAGGGTATAGAGCGTATCCAGATCATGTGTAACCAGAAATACCGTAAGATTCAATGCATCACGCAAGGTGCGGATCAACGTGTCAAACGCCGCCGCGCCAATAGGATCAAGGCCCGCCGTCGGCTCATCGAGAAACAAAATATCTGGGTCTAATGCTAATGCGCGGGCCAAAGCAACACGCTTGACCATCCCGCCCGACAGTGAGGCCGGATATTTACTGCCCGCCCCCGGCGGTAAACCCGCTAATGCTAATTTAACTTGGGCTAACCGCTCGGCCTCGCCACGCGGTAAACCCGCATTTTCGATTAATGGCAACGCCACGTTTTCCGTCACCGTCAGAGAACTGAATAATGCGCCTCGTTGGAACAATACACCAAATCGACGTTCAACTTGGGAACGAGCCAAGCCCGACAATGTCATTAAATCCTGACCAAACACATGGATCTGCCCGGCCGTGGGGCGGCGTAATCCCACGATACTGCGCAGTAGCACAGACTTACCGGTGCCCGATCCACCAACAACACCCAGAACTTCGCCACGCTGCACATCAAGATTGAGGTCTTGATGCACGCACTGTTGACCAAAGCAGTTAACCAGATTGCGAATTTGAATGATTGGCTCTTGCGTCATTTGGCTCACCATCCCATTTCCATGAAAAATAGTGCTGCGACGGCATCAAGCAAAATCACCACGAAGATCGAATGCACCACACTGGTAGTCGTGTGTACCCCGACAGACTCAGCACTGCCAGTGACTTTGAACCCCTCCAGACAACCAATAATAGCAATCAGGAAAGCGAAAATGGGCGCTTTACTTATTCCCACCAGAAAATGCTGCAATCCATTACTGTTTTGCATGATTGATAAAAACATCGTGGGCGAAATATCGAGAGTTAAAGCGCAGACCACCATCCCGCCGAAAATACCGCAAATCATGCCAATAAAGGTCAACATCGGTAATGAAATTAACAGCGCCAACACCCGCGGCAACACCAACAATTCAACCGGATTGAGCCCCAGAGTTTGGATGGCGTCGATTTCCTCATTGGCTTTCATCAGGCCGATTTCAGCAGTAAAGGCACTGGCGGTACGCCCTGCCATCAAAATGGCGGTGAGCAGCACGGCAAATTCCCGCAGGAAAGAAAACACCACCAAATCAACGGTAAAAATACCCGCACCGAAAGTGGTTAATACCGTGGCACCCAGGAAAGCAATGACCGCTCCGACCAGAAAAGTCAGCAGCATAATAATAGGAACAGCATTGAGGCCAATTTGCTGGATATTGGCAATCAAGGAGGTCATTCGCCAGCGCGAGGGGCGGAAAATCGTGCTGAATAACGCCTCAAGTGTCAGGCCGACAAAACCCAGTAACGATTTGATATCTTGCCATAAATTATCCACCGACCGGCCGGTGTTCGCCAATAACTCAAGCCAAAATGACGGGGGCTTTTCTGATGGTTCAGTGGCTAAATCAGGTAAAACACGGCTCACTGTTTCCAGTAAAGTGCGGCGTTCCTCGGGCAGTTTAGGGGCGAGCTCACGCAGATGGCTGATTCGCGACTCACCCAATAGCAAGGCTAATAAGGTTGCACCTGCGGTGTCCAAAGCGCCCAATTGATTGAGATCAAATACGACTGCAGGAGGAGGGTTAGTGCGAAATTTCGCCACAACAGGTTCTAAATCGCGATAATGCGCCAACACCCAATCCCCTTTGACAGAGACCCGGACAGGTTGAGCTGAACTGTCGACATCGAGTTGTGCTGTGAACTGCCGCGCGGTCATAGAGAAAGCCTTACTCTTTATGGGAATACAGTTTTGACATCACCCGCTATCAAAACTCACATCGCTACCTTAAATAGGTATATCACACACTTTACTCAGTGTAATGACTAAAGAGTAAGACTGTTTACTTACCAGATATTAATTTCTGACAGTTAATAGGTGGCGCTGTCATGCGCCGCTTTTTTCCACTGTGACACACGCTTCCCTGGCATCGCAAACCACACCACGGTTGCCAGCAAAATCAACAAAATACTGGCGGTACCTAACACCAAGCTGTGCGAGGCAGAAAAGGCAAGTTTGGCACTATTGAGCAGCGCTTCATACCCACCAAGGTTATTGACAACCTGGATGGTTTCGCTGATAGAAGCACTGGCTTGCTCCACTAAACTGGCGGGCAAATCCTCCGGTAATACAATCGAAGCGGTATAGGCTCGCGATAGCATCAAGCCAAAGATGGCGACCCCCAGCCCGGCCCCCAGCTCGTAAGCCATGCCCTCTACCGCCCCTGCCGCACCGGCTTTTTCTGGCGGCGCGGCGCTCATGATTGCCGCGGTGGAGGCCAGTAACGAAGCTTCAATACTGAAACCAAGTAATATCATCCACCCCCACGCCAGATACACCTGCGTGGCAAAATCTGTCCAGGCTAATCCCAGAAAGCTCAATGAACTCAATGCAATACCGGCACTGGCGACAGTACGCAACCCCAATTTGGCTACCAACCACCCGGATAGCGGCCCACTTACCCCGCTGGCAATCATCAGCGGTAGCAAAAATATCCCTGCTTCAAGTGGCGTTTTGCCTAACACAAACTGCAATTCTTGCGTCAGAAGTAATTCAAACCCCACCAGTGTTATCATCGCCGTCATCGCCATGACCATACCCACCGCGATAACTCGTTGGCTTATCAGCCGAAAATCGATCATTGGAGCTGATGCTGATAATTGATGGCGCACAAAAGCAAATAACATCACGCCGCCTGCGAATGCTGTCAGTGCGGTCGTCAGCGGATCTCCATTACCGCGCAATCCGGTTTTGGCGGCATAAACCAACATCAGGATCGCCGTAACCAATACTAATGCTGGCGCTAATTTCCACGTCTGCTCAGTGCGCATTGGCTGACGAGGGATAACCACTAATGTGGCAATAACCACCGCAATAATAATCGGGATATTAATCAGGAAAACTGAGCCCCAATAGAAGTATTCCATTAATAGCCCGCCGACCAACGGCCCCATCGCCGCGCCCATCGTGCCGATAGCCACCCAAATCCCTAACGCCAATGCCCGCTCGCGTTCATCGGTAAAGATATGACGTACTGCGGATAAAGTCGCAGGCAGAATCATCGCCGCGCCAATGGCCAAAAAGGCACGCGCAGCAATCAACGCCGCCACCGAAGGTGCCAACGCCGCCCCGAGAGAGGCCAAACCAAACAGTACCGACCCCAGTAAGGCTAGGCGTTTAAAACCGATGCGATCACCCAGCGCACCCATTGGGAGTAATAAACAGGCCATCACCAACGAGTAAATATCAATGATCCACAGTAACTCGCTACCGGTGGCAGACAAGGCGATCCCCAATCGGGGTGCAGCCACATGAAGTACGGTTGCATCAATAGAAACAGGGAGATACATTAGAATAATAACGTAGAAAATCATCCACTTTTTGGACATACAAAACGCTCGAATTAGGTATAAATTAATGTTGAACACCCGTTCAATATCGCAATAATAGCGGAAAGTTGAACTAACGTCCAATTCATCACATAATGATGAAAACATGAATGCGTCAGATAAAGGAAACGCTTTGGCCTATTTGAATCGTGAAGAGCGGCATAACACTATTTTGCACGCGGCGATGCGTGTCGCAACCACCGAGGGAATGACCGCCACCACCGTGCGCCGTGTCGCCAGTGAGGCGGGCGTGGCTGTTGGGCAAGTGCATCATCACTTTTCGTCGGTTTCACGACTGCGGGCCGATGCTTTTCTATTATTAGTGAAGCAATCTTTAGCGGCTTTCGCGATGAACAGCCAAAACTTGCCGGCTCATGAGCGGGTACTTCTTGTTCTGGGTTATCCACAAGATGAAGCGGGCAAACGAGAAACGCGCTTATGGAATGAAGTTTCGATCCTCGCTGAGCGCGATGACCTGATTAAAGAGGCCTGTGCCACCTCAATGTCGGATTGGCATCAGGCTACCGTCGAGGTAATTGATGCCGGAATAGCTAATAATGAATTCCGCTCTGATATCAATGCTAGTGATGTCGCATGGCGCTTGATTGGGCTGGTCTGTGGTCTGGATGGATTAACACAATTGACCGAATTAGGCTTTTCGGAAGCGGAAATACTGCGCCATCTGACCGCCATGATGAAAACAGAATTACTCAAAAACACTTAACTTAACACCAGCCTCAACCGGTCTCGTACCACAGGTTTTGCTCGAGATACCGGCTATAATGGCTATTTGACCCACCGATTCCCAAAATCATTGTCGTTGTGGCTAGCATGCGAAAACTGCTGCAACATCAAGGAAAAACGGGATTTTTGAGAGCCTACTATGACTCAACAATCTACTGTCGCCGATGTTATCTATTACAACGGCATCATTTACACGGCAGATGCCAATAACCGGGTGTGTAGCACCATCGCACTGGGCCAGGGCTATATTCTGGCGACGGGCAGTGATGAGCTTATCCCACAATTTTCCGGCCCGAAAACCCAACTTATCGATCTGGCTGGCAAGTTTATGATGCCCGGCCTTATTGACAGCCATATGCACCCGTTTTGGGGTGGCAAACAGCTGATCGGTTGTAATCTCAATTATGCCGCGCTGAGTGTTGAGCAGACATTGAATATTATCCAAAAGCATCTCGATAGTGATCCCTTTAAAGGTGAAAATGACTGGTTGACGGTGCGAGCCTGGCAGCGCCAAGCCATGACACCGGTGGGGGCCGATATGAGCCGAGCCGCCCTCGACTCACTCAATACTCGTCGCCCGGTGGCTTTATTCTCAAATGACTGCCATACGCTGGCGGCCAATAGCCGTGCACTTGAGTTGCTGAGAATTGACGAAAATACTCCCATCCCGCCGGACGGCAAAATAGCCCGCGATGCAAGCGGTAAACTCACCGGGATTTTGGAAGATGCACCGGCCATGCGCGCCTTTGACAGCATCCCTTCTGCCACGCCAGAAAAGAATGTGCAAATAGCCGCTCATGTGCAGCAAGTCTTAAATGCTCAGGGCGTCACTACCGTGATGGATACCCGTGTATTTGCCGAACAATTGGTGGCTTTCCGCCAATTATATGAGCGAAATGAGCTGACTCTACGCGTTCTGGGTGCCAAAGAAGTGACACCAGACAGCCTGCAAGGGCCAGAAGATGCGGCACGCGTGGTGCAAGAAGTGGTGGAGTTTGGTCGTCTGTGGGGAAATGAAGAGTGGACACCCGCGCCGGGGTTTGCTGTTGATCACTTGAAACTGTTTATCGACGGTGTATTACAGCCGCCGACCATGACCGCCGCCCTGCTCGAACCTTATCGTGCCAACCACGGCACGGCAGAAAACCCAGACTGGCAGCCCACTAAACACTATGGCGACCTCTATTTTACCGCGCCAGTCGTCAATGCGGTGATTCTGGAATGCGCCCGTGCTGGCCTTCATCCACACACTCACACCGTGGGTGATGGTGCGATCGAAATGGTGCTGGATGCGGTGGAACAGATGCGAGCAGCCTTCCCTGGCAAAGATATCCGGCCAGGGCTGGCGCACAATGAACTGGTGGCTGCTCATCAATATGATCGCTTTGCCAAACTGGGGGCGACTGCCGTGCTCTCTTTCCAGTGGGGCGGTTTGCCGGGTGTATTGATTGATGAAGAGCGTGAAATGCTGGGTGAAGCCCGTT
>NZ_JBLWEX010000299.1:0-43642 GCF_048323875.1 Yersinia sp. LJYL362 | reverse complement strand
GAAGGCGACTCCTGCTGACCTTGCCAGGGGCGCTTGGCCCGATGAGGCGATACCAATACCCACTGATCACTTAATGGGTTATATCTGCGGTGTGGATGATCCACAGGGTTAAAATCAGTCATAACAATACCTTAATCGGGATAGCCCTGAGGATTCTGTGATTGCCAGCGCCAGGTATCAGCCGCCATTTCGTCCAGTGATCGGCTGACTCGCCAGTCCAACTGTTCTGCAGCCTTAGTGGCATCAGCCCAATAAGCCGGAAGGTCGCCTTCACGACGTGGGGCAAAATGGTAGGCCAGTGGTTTGCCACAAGCTTTGCTGAATGCTTCGACCACCTGTAAAACACTGTGGCCAACACCGGCACCCAAATTAAAAATATGTACACCCGGTTTATTGTGTAGCGTTTTCATTGCGGCAACATGGCCGTCAGCTAAATCGACCACATGAATATAGTCACGAACCCCAGTGCCATCAGGGGTTGGGTAGTTATTGCCGAATATCGCCAATGATTCACGGCGGCCTACTGCAACTTGTGCAATAAACGGCATCAAGTTGTTAGGGATACCTTGTGGGTCTTCTCCCATATCTCCTGATGGATGCGCTCCAACCGGATTGAAATAGCGCAGAATGGTCATGTTCCAATGTGGCTCAGCCAGTTGCACATCTTGCAGGATTTGCTCAACCATTAATTTGCTGCGGCCATACGGGCTGGAAGGTGTGCCCGTCGGGAAGCTTTCAACATAAGGAATTTGCGGCTGATCACCATATACTGTGGCGGATGAACTGAAGATAAAGTTTTTGACCTTAGCGGCGCGCATTGCCTCCAGCAAGACTAAGGTGCCGAAAACGTTATTATTGTAATATTCCAATGGCTTATTGACGGATTCACCGACAGCTTTCAAGCCAGCAAAATGAATGACAGCTTGAATAGAATGAGCGGCGAATATCTTATCGAGCAGGGCGCGGTCACGAATGTCCCCTTGATAAAGCTCTGGGACATAGCCGGTCAATTGATGTATCCGAGCTAATACGCTGGGTTTGCTGTTGCAAAGATTGTCGAGGATGACGGGTTTGTAGCCAGCTTCAATCAATTGCACACAGGTATGGCTACCAATGTAACCGCTACCACCTGTTACCAGTACGGACATAAAAGACTCCTCGAATGACTTTTGTCTAAGAAAGATAGCATGCCATTATGTGCGAAAAGGTGATCTGCGCTCAATAATGGAATCGTTTACATTTAATTTTATCCAAGTTTAATCTCTGTGGGAGGGTAAATACAGGGGAATAAACAAGGATAGGCAAAAAAGCAGAGAAATCTCGGGCATGACTGAGATTCCTACAGTGGTAGCGTTCTCATCCATTAATTCAGCAGGAATGTCCTGCTAATGACGCCTTGACCCGATACCAGCGAATAAGAGGGTATCGAGCCCTGTCAGTAAAAATCAGTGAGCAGAATACAGCGGGTAGGTAAAGAACAGCAAATGCATTAAATTCAGGCCGAAATGGAATGCCACTGCAACCCACAAACGACCACTCCACAGCCATGCCAAACCATAAATGACCCCAGCCAGGGCGGCAAACACCATTAACAGCACGCCGCCGGCAAAATGTGCAGCACCGAATAACAGTGCGGTAAGCAGCAGCGCAGGATAGCTCCCGATGCACTGGCTTAGACGTTGCTGTAAATAGCCACGGAATAGCGCTTCTTCGGCCAAACAAACAAAAAATATATTGGCCATAACAAAGGAGCCAATCCATACCGGAGTGTGCATTTCAACTTTCAAGCCGCCTAAGGCGACCGCCAGTAGCAACACTGCCGGGACACTGACAATCAAACCTAACCAGCCGAGCCGGCTAACGGAGTGATGTTTTTTGGCGACAAACAAGGTGGGTAGGCAAGCGAGCAAAATAAAGGGTATGAGTGCCTTATCAAGATTGTAATACATGCTAAAGCCGGCGCTGAGCGGCCCGACTTTCACATTATCGATCACTTTCAGATTGTTAAAACCAGGAACCCAATGCAAGAAAAGCGCAACAGCGGCGATGACTAAAAGCAGTTCCAACCCGGCAGCCAGCCATTTCTGTTGACGGTATTTTTTTAGTAGTAGCGCCACCATTAGTGTCAGTAATAAGAATGCTGTCGAGGGTAACGTCAGAACGCTGTGATAAAGGGCAATAGATAAGGATAAAGCCAACAGAAACAGGGAGAGTACCCGGTTAATTGATAAGAAAAGCAGTGATGCAGCAAGTACGCCCCACATAGGTCATCCCTTTGTTATTCAATCTTAAAAATATTATAAAATGAATAAGCTATAAGCATTATCCACCGTCAACCTGAATGATGGCTGACGGTGGCGATAGTAGCATAAGTGATTGGGGATAAAACTCACGTCAGTTGAGAAAAGTTCTCATTATTTGATAAGCCAAATATTATAATATAACTATGCTGTTCTCATTTGGCTGGGCAATTTTTCCTGTTGATATTGATAAATATCGCCATCAGGAATAAAGGTTAGCCGGTGGGTAATGCATTGCGGTGCATCTTCTGCGTGGTGAGATACAAACAACAATTGCGTGTCACCTTCACTGATCATCACATCAATAAAACGGCGCACTAACAATCGGTTAAGGGGGTCTAATCCTTGCAGTGGTTCATCGAGAATCAGTAGCGCAGGGTGTTTTACCAGTGCTCTGGCGATCAGAGCTAAACGCTGTTGCCCCCACGATAAGCTATGGAAAGGCTGATCGGCCGTCGCCGCAGAAAACCCCAGTAACGCCAGCCATTGATCGGCAAGTTGCTGTTGCCTGTCAGATACCGCCTGATAAATACCAATTGAATCGAAAAAGCCCGATAAAATTACTGTGCGCAGATTGCTGCTGACACGGTAGTCCAAATGCAAGCTACTGCTGACATAACCGATATGGCGTTTAATATCCCAGATAGTCTCCCCGCTGCCACGACGGCGACCAAACAGAGTTAAATCATTACTGTAACCTTGTGGATGATCACCCGTAATTAGGCTGAGTAAGGTTGATTTCCCCGCACCATTCTGGCCGATAATCTGCCAATGTTCACCCGGATTGACCTGCCAACTGAGGTGATGCAATATAGGGCGGTCATTATATTCAACCACTCCATTTTTCAATACTATCAGTGGCTTATCTTGAGGTAAATGAACTTGCTGCTGAGGGTTTTCTGTTTCAGGTAGTCGCAATCCCTCAAGATTTTCGCTGTGGGCCAGTTGAGCAATCAGGGCCTGGGAAAGGATCTGCTGGCGTGGGCCAGTATGGGTCAATTGGCAATCCGCGAGGACACCGACGTATTGCACAAAATCGGGAATATCATCAAAGCGGTTAAGCACCAAAATCAATGTGACACCTTGAGCCGAAAGTGTGGACAACATGCCAGCCAACTGCGCGCGGGCGGCCACATCCAAACCGTCAAACGGCTCATCGAGAATCAACAAGTCAGGTTGTGGCATCAATGCCCGGCATAACAATGTCTTGCGGGTTTCACCGGTCGAAAGATATTTAAAGCGGCGTGAGAGCAAGTGACCAATACCAAATTGCTCAGCCAACTGCTGACAGCGCGGTGAATCGCTGAATGCTTCCTGGATGATTTCGGCTGTGGTGCGCCCGGTATCATCTTCATCGGGGCTCAGTAAATCGGTGTTATTGCGCTGCCATTCTTCGCTGACTAACTGTTGGAGTTGCTCGAAAGATAAACGCACAATATGGTTGAAATTGCTCTGGCGGCTGCCGTTAAGCAGGATAAGCTCACCCGATAAGGCTTTGGCCAGCGACGATTTGCCACTGCCATTGGCCCCGACAAATGCCCAGCTATCACCTGACCGCTGCTTATCACCAGAAGAAATATGTAACTCTGGCAAGATGAGTGTCCGGGTATCACTCAGACGAAAACAACCTTGCGATATTTGCAATTCAGACATCATCTTTCCCATATTCTGCAACACAATAATAGGTGTAGGAATAGGCGGGAAGGGGCAAAATGTCAACAGGTAAATGCTTACCTAAGACTGCTGACAAAGTTAAATGAAGGGGAATCGTGCCGTTGGGGTCGTAACGGCGTAAGCCGTCGGAGTGCCCCTAGGTGCGGTCACCCCTTCACACACTGAACTATAAATAGCTTTACTATTAACCTCAGGTAAATGCTTATCTACGGTTGATAACTAACGTGAATTACTCAACACAGTGTGGCGATAATGACCCGATCAGCATTGAACTGGGCAATAACATTACTTCCCACGCGCAAATTCAGTTTGTGCAACTCGCTGTTATTTTGTGTCGAGCAGAGACTAGCCCCTCCCGCCAACGTCACGATAACCTCGCTGTGTTCATTACCTGGCTCGATACTGCTGACGGTGCCCGGCAGAGAGTTATCCGCGGCACCCGCGAGCGCTTGCTCAGTGATCAATTTTATCCAGGGCGCTTTAATCAATGCCAACACTTCTTTACCCGCAGCAAGCTGTAACCGGTCAGCACTTTGTTGGGTAATTGCGGCAGATAAACGGGTTTTTCCGTCGGATAAAAGAATATTGATGTGCTGCTGAACTTGCTGATGGTCGCGCTCAATCACCGTACCGAAAAATTGATTACGGGCGCTGGTTTGCAGTGAAAAACGAGAAATTGCGGCCAGCAAGCTATCCAGTGGCATCGAGTCGTCTTTTAAAGTATCAAATGCTTTTTGTTGAATCTGCGCCAGCAAATCATAGAGCTGAATTAAACGCTCACCATAGCGAGTCAGAAAAGTGCCGCCGCCACCTTTGCCGCCCGTGGCTCGCTCGACCAGTGTTTCTTCAGCTAATGTATTCATTTCATTGATGGCATCCCAGGCGCTTTTATAGCTAATCCCCGCGAGCTTCGCGCCCTGACTGATAGATCCTGTATTCTGTATTTGTTTAAGTAATGAAATACGCCGGGGATCGGCAAATAGTCGCTGCTGAAGTTTTAATGTGAGTAGGATTTCGGCCTGCATAATTTTGGCTCCAGCGGAAACAGGGGTTGTGACGTAACAGTCGGTGTTGATCCAATGAATATCAAGTGCGTAGCACTCTGGCTCAAACCGCACGTTTGGCAGGTTACCTTCTTTTAGTGTGGGTTAGAATAACTGCATTCATTCATTGCTGATATAATTTACGGTGAATGATATCTATTGGTTATTGTGATAACGTGAGTTATCGCACTATTAGTCATGAGAGGCAGTCATGTTAGAACTATTGAAAAGTCTGGTCTTTGCTGTGGTCATGGTACCGGTAGTGATGGCAGTCATTCTGGGCTTAATCTATGGACTGGGTGAGGTGTTTAATATCATCTCCAAAAGCGGTCATAAGAAAGAACGGACTTAATCTCAAGTCACGGCGAGTTTCTGACGCGGTTATTTCCCTTTTATAAATGCCTGGCGTATCAATGCTGGGCATTTTCGTTTTTATCTTTTGCTTCATTATCTTCACTTCTGTTGCGACAACTCAAGATATCTCACATCTTGCCGATAAACTGCATGACCTGCCTATGATGTTACGTTATATTTCAAAGTATATAGCGGTATCACTCATGCGGAGAACAAGATGAAGAATCAATACGGTAAAGTGAATAAATGGGTTGCGAGTGCAGCATTGTTGGCGGCATTTTCCAGTTCGGCCATGGCGGCAGACATAACGGTTTTTGCCGCAGCGTCTTTGACCAATGCACTGCAAGATATCGCGGCACAGTATAAAAAAGAGAAGCAAGTTGATGTAGTGGCTTCTTATGCCTCATCCTCTACTCTGGCACGCCAGATTGAGCAGGGTGCTCCGGCGGACTTGTTTATCTCTGCTGATCAGCAATGGATGGATTATGCCATTGATAAGCAACAAATAGTGGCTAACACCCGCTATACCCTGTTAGGTAATGAGTTAGTATTGATTGCGCCAAAAGACAGCAAGATTACGAAAGTCGAGATTGATAAAAAAACTGATTGGAAGACATTGCTAGAGGGTGGCCGTCTGGCGGTTGGTGATCCTGATCATGTTCCTGCCGGGATTTATGCCAAAGAGTCACTGGAGAATTTAGGTGCCTGGACAACTTTAGCCCCAGAAATGGCACGAGCCAATAACGTGCGCAGTGCTATGGCACTGGTCGAACGGGCAGAAGCGCCGCTGGGTATTGTCTATGGCTCAGATGCGATAGCCAGCGATAAAGTGAAAGTTGTCGGGGTATTCCCGGAAGCGAGTCATAAGCCGGTTGAATACCCAATGGCGATTGTTAAGGGTCATGAAAACCCTACCGTTACTGCTTTTTATGATTACCTGAAAAGCCCGGCAGCGGCTGTTGTTTTCGAAAAATATGGATTTACCACACGCTAATGATATTGAGTGAAGATAATTATTAGTGTTGAATGACATCTGGTAACATCGAATAAATCCCTTTAAGCCCCTAAATAACGGGGCTTTGTGTTTATTGGTATCGAATGGCATTGATTGACAATGAAGTGTTTACCGGACAATCTACCGGATAAATATACGGTTGTCCGGTGGCCCCATGAAGTTAACTGATACCAAAATTCGTAATGCGAAACCCCAAGAAAAAGCCTATCAATTGCAGGACGGTAACGGCCTGTATTTGGATGTGCGCCCTTCCGGTGTAAAGACCTGGCGATATCGGTACTGGGTTACCCCTACTAAAGATGGTCGCTACACTATCGGCAGTTATCCAGTGGTATCTTTGGCTGAAGCTCGTAAGGTAAGAGAGTGGGCGCGAGAACAGGTTAAAAGTGGCATAGTTCCTAAAGAAGCCAAAGCAACAGAACGCGACATCGCGAAGGCTGAAAGCGCTAATACATTCGAAATAGTAGCCAGAGAGTGGATGGCTAAAAAGTGGGATAACTGGTCAGTTAATACCCAAAATCAAATAATAGCTTTCATGGATAATGATATCTTTCCGGCTATTGGCGGCATGTCGATGCGCGAGATTAACGCCTCGCATATATTAAAAATAATCAGAGAATTAGAAGGCCGCGGAGCGATCTCTGTTGCCGTTAAAACCCGTCAGTGGTGCTCTGCTATTTTTTGTTATGGAGTTGCCACGCTGCGTGCTGATTCTGATCCGGCCGCCGCGCTTAAAGGGGCAATTATTACCCCCAAAGTTGTTCACTCCAGATCACTGACTGGAGATGAACTGCGTGATTATTATCTGCGTCTGGACAGCTATGTTGGCAATCGAGCGACCATTATTGCGCTAAAGATGTTGCCTTTGGTATTTGTGCGCCAAGTTGAATTGCGTTCTGCTGAGTGGTCACACATCGATTTTGATAATGCGGAGTGGGTTATTCCCGCGGAGTTAATGAAAATGAACCGCGCGCATAGAGTGCCATTATCTGCCCCTGTGCTTTCATTGCTAAGTGAGCTAAAAGAGCTAACAGGTAGACGACGTTGGCTTTTCCCAAACACAAGGTTGGATACGTTTATGGGGGCATCGACTCTAAACTGGGCCATTGCGCATATGGGGTATGGTAGAAAGGTGATAACAACTCATGATTTCCGCGCTACAGCTTCGACAAGATTACATGAAATGGGATATCGACATGAAGTTATCGAACGGCAGCTAGCACACGTTGAAAAAAACCGTGTGTCAGCCGCATACAATCACGCCGAGTACATGCCAGAGAGACGGCAGTTAATGGAGGAGTGGGGCCAGTGGGTTACTGGCCTGCTTGCTTCTGGTTCTCCACAATAAGGTTATCAATCCATTCCTGAATCACAGTTGATGGCCAGCGAGAGTTGCGCCCGTCTTTAACTGGTCTTGGGAATGTCCCTTCTTTAATTCGCAGGTAGATGGTTGTGCGGTCATACCCTACAGCCTTTTCTACCCGTTCAATTGTCAATAATTCACATGTGATCATAATTAGCCGCCTTGCTTATCTGTAGGGTAAAACGTAGCTGAACACTCTGACGGATAGTCGTTGGTGCCTACCTTGCGATATCCGGCGTCATATAGCATTTCAAGGTACTGTCGAACGCTGGTGGTATCAGGTGCATTGACGTACATGACGTGCATTTCATCGACCGCTATATCTCTTTCGGTAGCTTCCTGTGCTGCAATGCTTTCATTCAGACGGTAACCGGCTGCCAATACTGCTTTGGCGATTTTTCCCGGAAGTGGGTTTGTCGAATAGAATTCGCCAACCAACACACCAAGTTCAAATTTAAGCACCCCTTCTAGCGTTTCCGGCCAAACATCGGTAGGTAGAAAATCCATGCAGTGATTACTGATGATGTTCATCGTCAAGTCAGTAACCTCATCATCATTACGCTCTGGCTTCCTGTAGTGGGCCGCCCAGATAGCGGTTGTGATATCACCCGGATCACTGCCGGCTGATTTGATGATGTTCGCCAGTTGGAATGCGTTGCTTTCTACCATTGCATATCCTCCCCCAGTTCACTGGCCACCGCTTCCGGCCCCATATCCTGAATCATTTCACCGAACCGATTAAGGCAAGCATTAATCCACTGAATACCTCGAGGCTTTAGGGTGGAAATTGTTCCCCAATTAATGAAATAGCCTCTTGGTGTTTTTTCCATCTCCTTCCAGTCTAAAATGGAGTGGTAACGCTTTATTCGCCGCTCCGCTGACGTCTCATTACCTTCAAGATATGTACCAATAAAACTGCGTAACGAGGTGCGGTCTATAGCAAAGTCTCCATATTTATGGCGATATACGGGGCGGCGATGCTTTGCAATCTGGTGATACATGTAGGCTTCGCAAATTAAGTTCAAAACAAATTGCTCATAATCACAAAGTCGTTTTTGCTGAATTTTTGTCATTACCGTTTTACCTCAGCCAGAACCACCTTATAGGCATGTATGATCAGCGGCGTACGTCCGGTAATAACGGTTGTGCGACGAATGAAGCCTTTATTTTTTGCCTGAACACTGCCGACACGCAGCAAAACAGCATCCACGCAGCGGTTATGCTGGCGAACATGAGGCAACCAGCTAGTAAGTGTCAGTGATGCAGTTACGCCATGATCGATATAGCTGATATTCATTACACCTTCTCCCCATCGTTATTTCCAGATTTCGGGCGTAAGGTGAAGCCGCGGAGCCCTGAAGTGGCCTTTTCATTAGCAATCAGAACGCACTGTTCAAATTCTTCCGCGGTTACCCGTTGCCGTAATGCTTGAATCAAAAATTGGTCTTTCGAAATATGCAGGTTGATATTCCTTTCTTTTTCCTTCTGCCTTAAAACGGATAGTTGCCCGCAAATTTGAGTTCTAAACCAATGCCATGCTTTATGTGCAGTAGTGGCTCGGATATACCAATCACTGGCCTTATCACTGGCTTTAGTTAGTTGTGATTCAATTCTGGCCAGAGTGGCATTCGCAACATTCAATGCCTCAAGGTGGTCTGTAATTGTCAGTAGCGACCCAACATCAAAGCGTTCCTGGCTGTTTGCTTTGCTTATTCCCATCACTTACACCCCAATTCTTTGTTGTATCGCTGGTGGCTCATTGCCTCCCAGTGCTGCCCACCGTCTTTCGATAACAACCGCCATCGGTGGGTAATGCGTAAAGACAGATAGCCATGCTGATACGTGCGGCGAGGGCGAACAGCTCCACGGCGGTACCGATTTAAAATCTGAGTGGCCCCGATGTAGATCCGAAATGGGATGCGATTTCCTGATAGCATCATGATTTCGCCTCGCTGGTAGCTGGTTCGTCAGATGCACCAATCGACTGCTCTATCAGGTCGTCCATGAATGCATGCCCCATAGAGGACATGCCGCCCATTTTCTTTAGGCAGGATTGATAGAGGGCCAGAACGTTGGTGTGTGCTGCCTTCCCTTGCCCCTCTATCGCCACTAATTCGAATTGCTCCAGCGCGCGGGTTAATACTTCAGTGGTTAATTGAACTGAGGTGATTTTCCCTTTAGCTGATTTTTTTATTACGCAGGTGCTGCCTGTTTTCCGCTGCAATGAATCCAGTTTTGCGGCTACCAGTCGGCTGCGATATCTGCCAATTAATTCAAGATTGCTCATATTTGAATGACCTTTTCTCTGGCTTTCGGCGTAGGGGTGCCCCCGGCCGAAAGGCTGTAATTAAAGTTTGCTTTACGATTACTTAATTAATAAGGCTTGGTCTTCATCAGCTCAATATGCTGCTTTGACCATTTATCATATTTCTTTTGCCATTTAAGAATTTCGCTTTGCTTAGCTAACAAACGGCGAATACGTCTAACTGCGCGAGAATGACAATCCCAATAAACGGGGAGTGTTTCACCTTTTTTCCATGCAGTAGCGCCAGTGGCTTCATCTATAATTACTTTTTCATCTGGTCGGCTAGATGCTTTCTTTAAACGATTGAATACTTTTTGCGTCATGAAGTGAGCTAAGTTATTTATCGCAGCAGTGCGGCTAAAACATTTTTTACGGCGACCATGACGTATAACGACATAAACAGGCTCTGGTCTTAATTGGAATGCAACCTCAATGCCGCCATCATCAATTAAATCTAATTCCCACTCTTCAAATCTGGCTGGGTCAACCTTTTCAATTTTCATCTTTTAGTGACTCCTGATTTCTTGGCTGTAAATAACGCGACCTATAATCATCAGTTCGATGAGATCATTACTTGCGATTTCTAAACTTTCGTAAAATTTATTTGATGGTAAAACCCAGACATTAATACGAATGAACTGGAGCCGCTTAATCATGAAAATACCGTCAAGAAAAAAGGCAAAAATTCCATCTTCAAAATAACGCATTGGTGTTGTATCGATAATGACTTTATCCCGACACTCAATTTCACCTGTCATTGTGTCGTCAGGCATTACTGCTATGAATCTATTATTCTCGACTGGGGTAAATAGATTAAGGTCATAAGTGCGCCGGGTTCTCTGTATGGGTATTAAATTATTCATGATTCAGCCTCTGATCTTTGTTCGCATCATGCTCTTCAAACCGTACAATGTTGTGTACAGCCTCAGTCCACCAATACACCTGTAGTCGTTGCTGATCGTTCTCAATCAGAGGAATAACAACGGTCAACAAATGAAGCAGACCTTCTTTAACGCGAAGTAGCCGAGTGCGGGATACGTTTTCACTGGTGTCAGGAATTGATTTACCACGGCTGCCTATTAGTTCAGCGATCAGGGTCTGAGTTTCTTTGTATGAAGGTGGGTAGATATCATCTTCATCAAGCAGTTGCATTATACTGGTGATCTGAATGTTGCTTAATCGGCGCTCAGTTGAACTTAAGAGAACAAGAGCGGATGCTTTATCAAGGCTTTCAGATTCACCACACCATGACAGCTTGAGTAGGCTACCAGCAGTGTCTATTGCGCTAAATTCAACACGGTATTTTTTAAGCATTGCATACTCCCTTACTTGGGATGCGACCAGCAAATGAAATAATGTAATTACGAATTAATTGTTGCCGGGCTTCTTTATAGCTGTTGGCAGTTATACGCATCATTGCTGGTTTGGCTTTAATGTCAGAACGTTTAATAGTTGCAAAGATAAATATCGTTAAGTTAGAATCCATTTCAACCTTATAAATTTCATCGTAGGTATTGTTTAAGGCCAGGCTCTGGTATTCGATTGGCGTCATTACCAGAGCCGAATTAATGTGATTAGATAAGTTATTCATGGTTTAGCCTTAGCAGTATCAAGTAACTTAGCAAGATAGGTATGAAGCTCAATAATTTGGGTAAAAGCCAAATAACAAAGAACATCACCATCCTCGTTGCTGTCAGGATCATAAGAAGCTCTTAATAAAACCTCTGATTGTTTAGCCATTATTTTTGCTTTTTCTATTTCGCTAGTTAAATTGCTCATGAGTTTCTCACTAAATTATTGTTTTTATGATATTCACTTTGATAATTTATCGAGCCTATCAAGCAGGGGTAAATATTTAAAACTTCAATTGCTTTTTTACTGGCTGAATTTAAGTCTTGGAATGAATCTACTAAAAGGAAATAGTCACCAGCGCGCTTATAAATTGAATAGATATAACGTTCATCTTCTGGGAAGTTAGTGGTAAATATAAAACGTGCATCACCATGATTTTTGGCTGAAAAGAAAGATGGAATTAACTCATATTTAGATGGAGTAACTAGGCGGTAATCTCCTGGGGTTACTCTAATCTTAATAGCTGCAATTTCTTTATCACCTTCATAGTTTTTGTTATTACCCATTTACGCTTACTCCATCATTGTTTTCGATGAAGTTAATTTACTCATTAAACTGTATTTAGTAAACAATAATAATTGTATTTCGTGTGTTTCTTTACTTAAGTTATTGTAATTTTTATTGATTTATTTGTTTTTTTTACTGATTGTGGCAATAAAAAACCCGCCGAAGCGGGTTGGTGGTGAGGGAGGGGCTATCTTTTTCGTCGGTAAATTCGATGTTCGACCATTGTGCCAATGATTGTAACCGGAACCATGTCAGAGCGAATGGCCGGATAGTCAGGATTTAACGGTACTAACTCAAAAACAGGAACTCCGTTCACGCTTATGGCCTGAGGTCTATACTTCTTAAATGTAGCTTCGTTGTCGCCATTTTTAGCAACGACGAACTCGCCTGGACAAGGTTCAATCTCTGGATCGACAATGATGACATCACCAGCCTTAAACTCTGGCTGCATCGAATCCCCTTCAATTTTCAAAGCAAAGGTATTTTCTGACCAGTCCATGTCTGTTAGCACATATTCAAATTCGCCAAGTTCGCTAAAGATTTCAGAATTTTGTGCCAAGGCACCAGCCTGTACGTAGCTAATGAGTGGAATCCTTCTGGTATTTATTTCTGCCATGGATTTAAGCACCCCACCATTAACTAACCATGATGCATCACACTCTAACACTCTCGCTAAGGCTAAGATATTTCGAGGTTTTTTTGTTCTTCCACTCTCAATGGCTTCAATTGATTGTTGGGATACCCCAGCTCGATCAGCCACTTCTGTTTGAGTTAGCCCAAGGGCTAATCTCCGATCTTTAGCTCGTTCTGCAAGGCTCATTTTTACAACCCCCTATGTCAGTTGCAAGCATAATACAATTTATACTGTATTTTACAAACAATAAATATTGTGTTTAAATACATTTAAATGAGTATTTGAGGTGATAAACATGCCGAGTACAGGTGAGAGAATTAAAAAACGCCGAATAGAGTTGGAACTTACTCAAGATGATTTAGCAAAAAAATCGGGAATACGGCAGCAAACAATTCAACGAATTGAAGCAGGGACAACAGCCAGACCGCGTTTTTTGCTTGAGATTGCTGATGCTTTAGGTTGTGAGCCGCGTTGGATTATCTACGGCGATTCATCAAGCGTTGGGGACTAACCCATGACTCCTGATGCATTCACCCAAGTAATCATGCCGACGGTATTTTGCACCGAGGATGGTAAGTGGATTCAGGAGCAGTTGCAGCAATTAGCACCCTCGTTGCGTCGAAAGGTTGTCGTGAAGTATGCGGAGGTTTATCAGGTCGCGCTTTACAGCGAGTCCGTCTCATACCGTCAGGAGAACAAAGCAAGGCATGAGGCAAATACGCGGCTGAGATTGTTTGTAAAAAGCCACGGAAAAGCACTACAGGGTTACACGGTTAGTCCGCCGTTGGTGGCGAAGTAATAACAGCCCTGAAATTTTCGGGGGAGTTGGCAAGTGCGACAGGCTGACTTGAAGGTGTCAGGTGTTAGCAGGTTGAGATTCTCAGTTCGTCTTTTTCCGTATCAATGTACTTTCTAACTAGTACATGAATAAGGGAGAAGGAGGAGGGGGGGTAAGGGGGGGAGGTGGTTGTGGGATTGGAATAGGCCTTTTCCAACAGACAACTCCATAGGTTAGGTAACTCTCGATCTAGGGGTTATCCCTTAAAAATGCACAGTACTAGACAACTGGTACAACTGAGTGGGCATAGACCAGAAGAAAGGTTTTCTCTGGAATAGTTAATTGGCGAGAGGTTACACAATGCTGAACATTACACCGAACTTCGCACAGGAGCGCGCTTTGAACATGCTGCGCCGTGACTGGAAGTCATTTAATTCATTCATGGTCTATGCACCTACAGGCAGTGGTAAAACCGGACTGGCGGCATTCATCGCTGATGGGTTTGTCAGTCGTGGCATGAGGGTGCTGTTTGTTGCCCCGTTCACCGTTCTGATCAACCAGACTTCCCGCCGGTTTGTTGAGTACGGTTTGCCAGAAGATGAAATCAGCTTTATTTGGCGTAACCACCCGAGCTATGACCCAGCACTAAAAATTCAGATTGCCAGTGCCGATACGCTGATCCGCCGTGAGTTTCCCGACAATATCGATCTGCTGATTATTGATGAAGCCCACTTACGCAGAAAGCAGATCCTCATTGAGATTAATCGACTGGTTACTGAAACCGATGTGAAAGTTATTGGGCTGTCTGGCACCCCATTTTCTCCGTTTTTAGGCAATTACTACCGCCGTCTGATTAAGCCAACGACCATCGGAGAGCTAATTCAGCGCGGCGACTTAAGCGGTTACGAATTTTATGCGCCCGGCAAACCTGACTTGAAAGGCGTCAAAACTACCGTTTCTGCTGAGTTTGGATCTGACTACAACGAAACCCAACTGGCAGAAATTATGTGTGGTGCTGATCTCGTGGGCGACATTGTTGATAATTGGTTACAGAACGGGCGGGATCTGCCTACGGTGGCATTCTGCGTAAATAAAGACCATGCCAATTTTGTGACGATGCAATTTAACAAGGTAGGCATCAATGCCGAGGTGATGGTTGACAAAACCCCGCATGAAGAGCGTCAACTCATTATTCATCGCTTCGAAATGGGCGCCACAAAAATCATCGTCAGTGTGGGCGTGTTAGTCGCTGGTTTTGATAGTGATGTTCGCTGCGTTATCTATGCCCGACCCACAAAAAGCGAAATCCGTTGGTTGCAGGCGCTTGGGCGTGGCTTGCGTACTGCGCTGGGTAAAGAGTCTTGCCTTGTTTTCGATCACAGCGGCACTGTTCACCGCTTAGGCTTCCCTGACTCTATCGAATACAACGAACTGCCATCCAAAAGCGACGGAATGAAAGATAGCGCCAGTCGTGAGGCAGAGGAACGCACTGAAAAACTCCCTAAAGAATGCACCGAGTGTCATTTCATGAAGCCTGCTGGTGTATATGTCTGCCCGAAATGTGGATTTAAGCCACTGGCAGGGCAGGACGTGGAGACCGACACCCAGCGCGGACTGAAAAAGTTAGGTAAGGGTAAGCGGGTGTTCACCCAATCTGACAAGCAAGCGTGGTGGAGTCAGATCAAGTTCTATCAACGTCAGCGCTCATCGATGGGTAAGCCCGTAAGCGATGGGTGGTGCTCACATACCTTCCACGACAAATTCAGCGAATGGCCTAATGGCTTGAGTGATTTCCCGATGGAAATAACACCGGAAGTCAGCAGCTACATCAAACATAAACGCATCTCCTTTGCTAAGGGCAGGGAGAAATTAAAGTCACCGAATCAGCAATGCAATATCGGAAATATTGATGCCACTACGGCGATTATCGAAGCCAAAAATCACCTTGAAGAAATACGGAAAAGCTTAAGGAAACCAGCATGAAGACAGCAGAAGCAGCAAAGGGCCGATGGGCTGAGATTTTTGAATACTTTGGTTTACCGCCAATCACTGGCAAAAACCACTTCAAGGGAGAGTGTCCAGCATGCGGTGCTCGCGGCAAGTTCCGTATTGATGATCGTGAAGGTGCTGGAACGTGGATTTGTACCTGTGATAGCGGCGATGGCATGAAGCTGCTTAACCTGACGCAGGGGAAATCCTTTTCTGAGTTGTGTGCCGAGGTGGATCAGCTTATTGGCAATAACTACCGACACATCAGCATTCCTGTCACCAGTTCAGCAGCGAAACAGCGGCAGCGAGTTATCAGTAAGTTTTCAAAGCTGGTGGATTTGCGCGGTACCACTGCCGCAGATTATTTGCGCCAGCGGGGTATTAACCGGCTTCCTGTTGAAGCGGTCCGGTTTTGCGATAAACAGCGGCATGCAGGGCGGGTATATCAGGCGCTTTATTCTCTGGCGACAGATGATAAGGGAGAACTCTGTTACCTGCATCAGACCCTGCTTGATGGGGATAAAAAAGCGAATATCGGTGATAGCGCTAAACGGCTTAAATCACTACAGGAACAGAACTATCTCGATCATGCTCGCTCAGTGGCGATCCGCATGTTTCCGGTTGCCTCCACACTGGGAGTTGCTGAAGGAATTGAAACATCACTGTCCTGCTATCAGGTGTACGGGATAAATACCTGGTCAGTAATCAACGCCGGATTCATGGAGAAATTCAGGGTGCCGGCAGGTGTCAAACACCTCATTATTTTTGCTGATATGGATAAACATTCAGCCACTGGACAGGCAGCAGCGTTTAATTGTGCCACCGCCAATCTCAGAGCAAAAAACGATTTGATATCTGTCAGCGTACGCTGGCCCGATAACGGCGATTTTAATGACTTTGTAATGAACGGGGACCAGGTTCGTGAGCAGGTCTACACAAAGAGGGCAGCATAATGCGTGACATTCAATATGTTTTAGAGTTATGGGGTGCATGGGCTGCTAGTGATAACAGTCAGGTAGATTGGCAACCAGTCGCCGCAGGATTTAAAAGTTTATTGCCGAACACTAATAAGTCACGCCCCCAGTGCTGCGATGATGATGGTATAATGATTGATGGTTGTGTAGCTCGACTTAAAAAGTATAAACCTGAAGAGTATGAGTTGGTAATTTTGCATTATGTATTTGGTGTTTCATTGCGCATGATAGCAAAAAGACGTAAATGCTCAGATGGGACAATCAGAAAAGAAATGCAGACGGCTCAGGGGTTTATCTATGGCTGTTTAGCAATGATAAACTATTTATAATGGTAAAAAAATGGCGGGCAATTGAAGTTCGCCATTACTTTTAATTGGCCTGACAATAATGTGATTAGTTCTTTTGTAAGTAACGAAAAAGTATCTTTTACGTTAATAAACTCAGAAAGACCTAAATAAATTAAAATGATCGACAAACTTACTATTAAAGTTGTTGATATGTTTTTAACTAATTTATATGCATTGTAAGCTCTTTCAACTGGGGTTGTTGCTAATTCATTATAGTCATTATCATCAAGGTAAGCATAAAGTTTTTTTCTCCAACTCAGTCTATTTTCTTCAACTATTTTTATGAAATTTGAATTTATAAATAGTGAGGTGAAATGTGATAGTAATATGTATATTGCGATAGCAAAAAAAACAACTGCATACACTTTAGATGAGTTAGGTACTTTAGAAGCATCGAGAGTATATTTAATTACCATTGTACTGATAACAAGAGCAACGTCTCTCCATAGAGAAGATGTCAATTCCTTGGATTGTTGTACTATTTTCTGCATGTCATCAGCTAGGCTCTTCCGCAAATCACCGAGTGCTTTTAGAGTTTCTTTACTACTAGATCTAATATGAGCCTTATAAAGCAATCTCGCTGACTCTAATGCCGGACTCAAACGAACCTTAATGCCGCTACAGAATTTGGTTCCCTCAGGCCACTCTCTAGCTAATTCATTTGAGAGGAACGTGTGTTTTAGCTCTACTTCTTCACCTTCGAAATAAACCCACCTTGCCGCCTTCTGAATATTTTTAAATTCTTCTCTGCATGTTAAATATTCTCCGAATTCGATTTTCTTAGGTGGTTTTCCAGATAGTCCTACCATTTTTTTTTCGGCAACAAAAAGCTCATTTGGCAAGCATTTAAGAACTTCTCGACATGATATATTTAGCCATGTGTCAAATGCTACATTATTTATAGGTTTTGGAGAGTTTAATATCCATGAAGATAAGTCCTCAGGTGGCATGAATTCTGGTGAGTAATATTTTACTATGCTTCTTGCAGGTGTGTTTTTTTTATTTAAAATAGGAGGGGTAATATTCGAACCTGAATGATCAAACCATTTTGTCCACTTCGAAACCTTATAACCAAGTGTTTCAAAACCCTCTGATATAAAAGCCAAGTTTACTGAACTAATTTTACTTGTATTCACATTACTTAATAAAAATTGTCTCCATCCTTCGATTGTAATAATATAAGGGGATGTATTGTTGTTTTTAAAAATAATAGTTGTTTTATTTACCTCACCTGGTTTAGCTTGAGAAGGAGGGATTTCATCGTTATAGTCATCAATAAATTTGAAGTTGACGAGTTCATTTTGAAAGTTATAAACCTCGCTCCACTTATTTAATGCTAGATTGTCCATAACACCGGAAACAAAAAGTTTCGCGGTGTTATTATCTAGCAAGGTTTCAGTGATGATGACAGCCGGATCATTACGTGAAGCGTCAATGGCCTCGCTGATTTTTGCTAGCATCGATGTCATCAATCGTAATCCTCGCAGTTACTACTCTTATCTCCGTGCGACCATCGTCGAGTTTCTTCACTTCAGGTCTATTTGCATCATCATACATTATGACAACATTTTCTGCAGTCTCTAATCTTCTTCTTGGTGGTTTTTGTATTCGCTCAGGTGTTACTTTAAATGACTCCCCACTTAATCCTAAGTCTCTGATTTGTTTAGTGAAAGACTTTAGTATCGGGGATGTCTCATCTAATGGGCCGAATATACTGGTGAGTAATGGAGATGGGTCATCAGGGTTAAAATCTTGCTCAGCATGGTGTAAAACCTCATAGATTTTATTCACTCCGCTACGCCGTATTGCTTCGGGTAACAAGGCTCTATGCTCCTTAAATACTTCTTTTAACGCTTTAATTAATTTATCACATAGTTCTTGCTCTGAGTTAACACGCCGTACCTGTAGGAAACCTTCGAAATAGACAGAGATATTAGTTCTTTTACTACGATCTCTTACTATTACTTGCCCGCCTTTTTTAGGGGCTAACTTAACGAGAGCAATTTTTTGCATTGCTTCAGGTTTTCTTACAAAACTTTCATGAAAACGTTCGAGCTTTGGTACTTGAGATTCATCACCATCGTCTTTTAGTACATAGCGTACAACATCATCATTATCGTATTTTATTAGGGCGTAGAGTTTTTCAGTATCATTTGTTAATAATTCAAAGAGGAAGAATACCCCCATACTTGTGTTACCTGAATGACGCGATTGAAAATCAGTGGCTAACATTCTTGATTGCTCAGTGAAACACTTCTTTTTTTGGTCGGCTTCGTTTCTAACAATTCTCAAAATTCTTTCTGTATTTGATAGGTCAGTAAATTCAAATAAATTGCCATTTAGGGCAGACTTAATTCTTTCGAGAAAGAAATCAACATACAACGGTGGGGAAATTTCGTTTAGGAGAGTAGCGGCTTCAGAACTCTTACCAACTACATGAAAAATCATTCTTTTTATTGAAAGAGACTTAATTTCTTCATCGGTTAAAAAACTCATGCTCACATCCTGTTGAAGTTACTACACATTAAAATTACTGTTCCTGAACAGCAGTACCACTCTAATTTTCAATGATAAGTATATAGAATTTATTAACGCGTACGCAAAAACTCTTGTAATATGTTAAGAGTGGTTACTTAGTCACGTAGCTTACACAATTTAAAAGACCCCGCTTCGGCGGGGTCTTGTCGTTTCTAAGGTATGCGGTCAGCACATTGGTAGGTGTTGACGCCGGAACCGTAACCGGCTTCAAATTATAGTTAACGGCATGAAAACGTTAACGTACGTGTTTTAAGGCTCACTCCGGTGGGCCTTTTCAGTTTTAGCCCACCAGTCACCCAGTCAACTCCACACACATCACTGCTAATGAGTGGCTGCACTGGTGGGCTAAATTCCTTAACTACACGCCCAGCCCATCCGGGAGGGGGAGATATGAAAATGCCAAAAAATGACCCTGGCTCATACGGTCTTATCGTTTGGGTGCTTATTGCTGCCATGTCAATTTATGGCGGCTTCGTTAAATACATCATCGATACCAGAACGAACAAAACCACATGGAGCTGGGTGGCGGCATTCGCTCAGGTTGCTGTGTCGGGGTTCGCTGGGTTAATCGGCGGACTGATCAGCATCGAGTCAGGACTCAGTATTTACTACGTTCTGGTTGTTGCTGGCATGAGCGGAACTATGGGTAGTGTGGCTCTCTCATTCTTCTGGGAGCGGATTACGGGGTTTAAGAATGCAAACAACTAATTTTCGATTTAGCCAGCGAAGCGAGAATAACCTGAAAGGCGTTAACGCTAGCCTGGTGAAAGTGGTGCGCCGCGCTCTGGAGCTTTCGGCTGTTGATTTCGGCGTTATCGAAGGAGTCCGCACGGTAGAACGGCAAAAAGAGCTGGTGGCCACTGGTAAAAGCCAGACCATGAACAGCCGCCATATCTCCGGCAATGCGGTTGATCTGCTCCCCACTGGTGCCGACTGGAATGATTATAAATGCTGGTTGCCGGTATTGGATGCCATGCACCGCGCTGGTAAAGAGCTAGGCGTTAAGCTGCGTTTCGGTATCACCTGGACAGATAACCCGAATGACAAGCCTGCGAAGTTCTTGGACGCACCTCATATCGAGATACCCGCATGACTTGGCTAGTCAGTAATTGGCGAACTGTATTTGTGGCGGTGGTTATTCCGGCATTCCTTTTCCTGCTTCTCAATCGTAATCACCTCTCAAATCAGGTCGAGAAAAGAGAAGCAGAGCTGGTGACCGAACATGCTACTAACGTTGCTCTGGGTAACATCATTGATGCTTACGGTGCTAACGATGCCGCCAACCGAGCTGCTACAGCCCGTCAGTTAGATAATGAGAGGAAGTTACGCAATGAAAGTGACGAGCGACTCCGGCGTTTCAAAGCTTCGGCGGAGAGTGATGATTGTTCTATCAAGCCTCTGCCTGACGCTAGCATTGTCATCCTGCAAGAATAGCCCACCGCATAAGTCAGCCGAATTAATCCAGTTGTGGCCCCCAGAATCAGCATTAACTCAATGCGAAGTGCCAGAATTCGTCGGTACCACTTGGGGCGATAGTGGGCTGTATGCACTGGCCCTCAAGCGTGAGTTGCGGATCTGCAAGGGACGGCTAGATGAGATTATTAGCTGGCGGCAGAACGCCACGCGTAAGCAGTGAGCCAAATTCATCTGAAGCCTCGCAATAGCGGGGCTTTTTAATAATTAACAAAGGTAAAGACGATGGATGATGATGATCGTAAAGACCTGCAACTATGGTTCGGATTAGACCACGCCTCTTTCTGTGTCATGCCTAGAGTGTTCATGCAGGCAATGTCAGACGAGTGGCAAGAAAAGATGGCTGAACTGTTGTTTGAGTATGACGAACGAATAGATACAACCGTATGTGGTGTTCATAGTTGCTTTGTGTCAGTTAAAGGTGCTGAAAATCGGTTCATGAAGATGCCCCCAGACATAATTAATTATCGATACCCTAACCCTGATTTCATCAAAAGCTTTTTACGTGACAAAGAGTAAAAGCATTACAGATGGTACTCAATGAGCGCCATCGATAATGCACAACCTAAACCACTAGCCTAATAAGTTGGTGGTTTTTTATTTCCCGCGCCGGTTATCGCTGCCTGCCTGTATTAGCACTGACGTGGCTCCTTGTCCATTGAGCGTACAGGCGGAATCAATAATAACCAACACCCCTCCGTGATAGTCAGGGCATTGGCGGCAACATCAGCCGTGGTGGAAGAAGCGATGTGACAGCCGGAGAGACGGCCTGTATTGCAGCAGCCATTCAATGAGTGGTTGCGACAATACACGATAAGCAATGCTACCACTTGTTGCCCACCGCTCACCCTGAGCATTAACAGGCTGGTGGCATTTTATTTAATTCTGAAATCGGCGATTGTCCAACGATAAAAGCAGCATAAACACGCTGGGTGAAATTTCTCTGGTGTCAAAAATCACCGGCTTTTAATCAAAAACAAGTAAACCAACCAGCAGGAAACTCCAAATGAATACGATTGAGATTAAAGTCAGTGTTGATACTGGCCCGATTGATAGCTTGATTACCAAGTTAGAGCGGGCTGTTGAGCTACAAAAGCAGTTAACCCAAGAACCACTACAAACTAAGAAAGTTACACTGGCTAATCTTATTGATGTCACGCCAGCAGTGTTTGGTGTTGTGGTTAGCTGGAACGTTTGGTGGCCCGGAAAGGTTCGGATATACAGCAAATATCGCCGTGGCGATGAAACAATAGAGATGTGCAGTCGGCCTATCTCGAATTCATACCAGAGCTATTTAGTTAATAACTTACCTGCCGGTCAAGACACTGAGTGCCATGTGCGTTTCTATGATAACGACGGGGGGGAATCATTCCGTAGCCCTACAGTAAAGGGCAAGGCTAGCTCTGATGCTAGTGAAATCCTTAATGCCATGCCCACCCCCTTCGCTGTCGATACCGGCCAAACATACTTGCTCCGTACTGGCATTCATATTGATAGCTTTATATTAGGTGGAGCAGTTCGCGCCTCAAAGATTGAATCCTCTCTGGCTTCCATTAAAGAGCTTCAGGATAACGTTGCGGCCATCATCACTAATGCCACCGATACTCGGCATCAGCTTGAACGTATTGATCATCAGCGAAATGAAGACTTTGTTGCTCTATCAAAAGCTGTGCGGTCAGTAGAGGAAAGTATCAGCCGACTTAGCCACCGTGACTCATTCATCAGATAACCCATGAAAGAGCCAAGGGTATACGGTAGCCGATGGGCCAAGGCTCGAGTGGCTTTCTTGCGTGACAATCCCCTGTGTGTGATGTGCCAACAACAGGGACGGATAGAAGCCGCAACAGTCGTTGATCACATCGAACCGCATCGACTCAAAGAAGCCTTGATGTCTGGCAACTTAGTCCAGATAGCCAAGGCTCAGAAACTATTCTGGGATAGAAAGAACTGGCAATCATTATGCACCCCACACCATAGCTCAACGAAGCAACGGCAAGAGAAGAGCGGTCGTGTAACGGGGTGTACCGATGATGGCATGCCGATTGACCCTAACTCACACTGGAACAAATGATAATGAATCCCATCACCTCAAATGATAATGACTATCAAAGGGGGAGGGTGGGGTGAAAGTTCAGGGCTTTGATCCCCAATGACCTATCATCGTCATTTCTGTGCACAACCGCGAATTGAAAACTTTTTTTTGGGAGGTTTTCCATGGCTGGACGCCGACCAAAACCGACCCACTTGAAGGTGGTCACCGGTAATCCGGGCAAGCGCCCACTGAATAAAAACGAACCTCAACCCGCCCGAGAAATCCCAAGTCCTCCCGCTCATTTAACTGACTGGGGCAAGGCGGCTTGGGGGCGGCTGACCTTATTGCTGGATCAGATGGGCGTGTTGACCGTCGCCGATACCATGGCACTGGAACGCCTTTGTGATCTATATGCGGAAATCCTTCGGTTGCGGCAGCAGATTGATATCGAGGGCAACACCTATACGACCAAAACCCAGATGGGTGATTTTCTTATTAAAGGACATCCCGCCGTAGGGCAGCTTGCCGATGCGGATCGCCGCTTCAAAGGCTACTTAATTGAATTCGGCCTGACCCCAGCCGCGAGATCAAAGGTGAATGTAAATGGCGGAGAAGAAAAAGAAGACCCGCTCGCCCAGTTCTTCAGTTGATCCAGTAACACAATATGCAACCGATGTGACGTCAGGGAAAATAGTGGCAGGCCCCGATATTCGCCATGCCTGTGAAAGACATTTGCGGGATCTGGAACTTGGCCCCGCGCGCGGATTAGTTTGGGATGTCGAAGCGGTTTCCCGTGTTATTGCCTTTTTTGCCAACATATTAAAACTCAATGGTGGCGACTACGAAGGCAAGCCGTTTATTTTGTTGTCGTGGCAATGCTTTGTTATCGGCTCTATTTTTGGTTGGAAATCCAGTGACGGCACCCGACGTTTTCGCATGGTGTATGTGGAGTCGGGCAAAGGTTCGGGCAAATCCCCACTGGCCGGTGGTGTCGGTCTTTACTGTATGATAGCCGACAAAGAACCACGGGCCGAAGTTTACGCGGCTGCGACCAAAAAAGACCAGGCCATGATCCTGTTTCGCGATGCTGTCTCAATGGTCGATCAGTCTTCGGCACTCTCTCAGCGGGTGGTTAAATCCGGTACCGGTTTAAACGTGTGGAATCTGGCATTCCTGCAAACCGGCTCATTCTTTAAACCCATCAGCTCAGACGATGGACAATCTGGCCCGCGCCCCCACTGCGCACTAATTGACGAAGTTCACGAACATAAAACCAATCAGGTTGTTGAGATGATGCGCGCCGGTACCAAAGGGCGGCGTCAGGCTCTGATATTCCTAATCACTAACAGCGGCCATGATAAGACCAGCGTTTGCTATGACTATCACGAATACGGCAAAAAGGTCGCAAGCGGCGATCAGGAAGATGACAGCTTCTTTAGTTTTATCTGTTCACTGGACGAAGGTGACGACCCATTTAAAGACGAATCTTGCTGGGGCAAAGCTAACCCCTCGCTGGGCCAAACATTTGAACTTAAATACCTGCGCGAACAGGTTACCGCAGCCCGAGGGATGCCCGCCAAAGAAAGCATCGTGCGCCGCCTCAACTTTTGTGAATGGGTAGAATCAGCCACGCCGTGGATCGGCGGTGATACCTGGATGGACTGTGAAGACGAATTCGATATTGATGAACTGGCGGGAGAGGAATGCTATGGCGGACTCGATTTGTCAGGCTCCCGCGACTTAACCGCACTGGCGCTGTTTTTTCCCAAGCATAACAAGTTATTTGTTGAGTTCTGGACACCTAAAGACAGTTTGCTCGAGCGTGCTAAAACCGACCGAGTGCCTTACGACAAATGGCTAAAGGCGGGTTTTATTCAAGCACCACCGGGCAAGGCGGTGAACTATGGTTTTGTTGCTCACCGATTCGGTGAGCTAACAGCCATGTTTGATATCAAATGCATCGCTTGTGACCAATACCGCATCAAATACCTTGAGCTTGAACTGGAAAGCAACTCGGTCAGTGTCGTTTTGGTACCGCATGGGCAGGGCTATTACAAAGCGCAGGAATCCGGTTTATGGATGCCGCGTTCCATCGAGTTGTTTGAGGAAAAACTCAATGACAAAGAGTTGATTATCAAGCGTAACCCTTGCCTGCGCTGGAATGCAGCCTCAGCGGTACTCGAAGCAGACCAGAAAGATAACCGTATCTTTGCCAAGAAGAAAAGCACCGGCCGCATTGATGGCGTGGTTGCTTCTGCAATGGCAATCGGCGCTGCTGAAGATGTCGATATTGAGGAGGAGGGCGATCTGGATGGTTTCTTTGATAACCCAATAATAGTAGGTATCTAATGGCACGAAATAAACATCCGGGGCGCGTTAAAAGCGCGCTCCTTAACTGGCTTGGTGTGCCAATTAGCCTCACTACTGGCACTTTCTTTCAAGAATGGTTTGGCACCAGCAGCAGCGGTAAGGTGGTCACGGCGGATAAAGTTATTCAGTTGGCCGCAGCCTGGGCATGTGTCCGGCTTATCAGTGAGTCAGTTTCGACTCTCCCCCTAAAATTGTATAAGCGAATGCCGGACGGCTCCCGAGGCACAGCAACTGATCACCCGCTGTATCCCGTGTTATGCCGTAGTCCAAATTCCGAAATGACCCCTTCGCGCTTTATGCTAATGCTGGTGGCCAGTATCTGTTTGCGGGGCAATGCGTTCATAGAAAAGAGAATGATTGGTGATCGTGTAGTTTCTCTTATTCCGTTACTGCCACAGAATATGGTAGTTAAGCGCCTTGATAACGGCCAACTCGAGTACACCTATACCGAGAACGGTAAAAAACGGGTGATACCGGTTAAAACCATGATGCACATCCGAGGATTTGGCCTGGATGGTATGTGTGGGTTAATGCCGATGAATACCGGTCGAGACGTGTTTGGTTCAGCCATGGCTATCGAAGAGTCGGCAGCGAAAGTATTTGAAAATGGCATGCAAAACTCGGGTTTTTTGACCAGTAAAACCGCGCTAACAACAGCCCAGAGAGAAAAACTGCGTAGCAGCATGACTGCATTCACCGGCTCAAAAAATGCCGGTAAAACCATGGTACTTGAAGCCGATCTCACGTACCACAGCGTTACCATGAATCCAGAAGACGCTCAGATGTTGGAGAGTCGGGCATTCAGTATCGAAGAGATTTGCCGCTGGTTCAGGGTGCCGCCATTTATGGTGGGCCATATGACCAAGCAAAGCAGCTGGGCTTCCAGTGTTGAGGGGATGAACCTCCTTTTTCTGAGCAACACCTTACGCCCGCTGTTGGTCAATATTGAGCAGGAAATTGTCCGTTGCCTGTTGGCTGGTGATGAGGATTACTTTGCTGAATTCTCTGTTGAAGGTTTGTTGCGCGCCGACAGTGCGGGCCGTTCTGCCTACTACACCACTGCGCTACAAAATGGCTGGATGAACCGCAACGATGTTCGCCGTCTTGAAAATCTGCCACCGATACCGGGCGGGGATCTCTATACCGTGCAACTTAACCTTGTTGCACTTGAAGACCTTAAATCACATAACGCTGTTGTTAAAGCGAAAGCCATCACTGAGCTTCACGGATACCTGTTCCCTGACATCCCGCTTGAACAGTCACCGCTAAAACAAGCCGCCTAGGAGTAAAACCCAATGACAATTAAAAACCTTCCGGCAGCGCCGGTGGGACACCCGTGCGCGGGTGTTTCCTGTGAGGTTGCGCCAAGTGCGGTAGAGCGCTGGAACGGTGGGTTAAAAGCCGCTGACACTGGCGAAAACAGCATTTCAATCTTTGATGTAATCGGACAGGACTACTGGGGCGAGGGGGTTAGCACCAAACGCATTGCTGCCGCGTTGCGGTCGATGGGCGGCGAGGATGTGACGGTTAACATCAACTCGCCCGGTGGTGACATGTTCGAGGGACTGGCTATCTATAACCTGCTGCGCGAGTACAGCGGCAAGGTCACGGTGAAAGTATTGGGGATTGCCGCCTCTGCTGCTTCCATTATTGCCATGGCTGGTGATGAGATTCAGGTCGGGCGAGGTGCGTTTCTGATGATCCACAACTGTTGGATTGTCATGATGGGCAACCGTCACGATCTGGCAAAAGCGGCTATTGATATTGAGCCTTTTGATCGGGCGATGGGTGATATCTATTCAGCCAGAACCGGCCTACCAGCGGCAGACATTGCAGCCATGATGGACAATGAAACCTACATTGCGGGCAATGATGCTGTCGAAAAAGGCTTCGCAGACAGTTTGTTATCGGCTGATGAAATTACCAATGATGATCAAAGTCCATCAGCAGCCATTCGCAAACTCGATGCGCTGCTGGCAAAAGCCAATACCCCGCGCTCTGAGCGCCGTAAATTACTTAAAGCCTTAACCGACAGCATGCCGGGCGCTGCTGTTACTCCATCCGGTACGCCAAGCGCTACCACCGAAATCAATACTGAAACTTTAGCTAGCTTCGAGTCTGCATTAAGTGGACTGAAAGCGGCGTGCCAATAATCTGGAGAATATATGTCTGATGTAAACGATGTACTGAAAAAGGTTTCCGCAGCACTGGAAGAGGCCACTGGCAAGTTTAACGCCAAGGCAGAAGAAGCGCTGACTGAAGCTAAAAACGCGGGCCAGCTTTCTGCATCTACTAAAGAAGCTGTAGACAAAATGGCGTTAGAGTTTAACGCTCTGACAGCAGCAGAGAAAACCCTCAAAGTGGCTTTGGGCGATCTGGAGCAGCACGTTGCCCAAATGCCATTGAATAATGCTGTACAGACGGTTGAATCAATTGGTCAGCAGGTTGTATCAGCCGAGGCGTTAAAAGGTTTTGTATCAACGCTTGCCGCAAGTCAGCGGATCAGTATTCCGGTGAAAGCCGCACTATTGTCTGTCGATGTACCGGGGCAAATTGTGGCACCACACCGCCTGCCGGGTATCGATGTTGCGCCTAAACAGCGATTGTTTATCCGTGATTTGCTTGCACCTGGCCGCACTCAATCAAGCACCATTTATTGGGTTCAGCAGACCGGATTTACCAACAATGCGCGAGTCGTCGCTGAAGGTACGCAAAAGCCTTACAGCGACATTCAGTTCGGTGAAAAAATCACGCCTGTTCGCACTATTGCCCACTTGTTCAAGGCCGCGAAACAGATCCTTGATGATTTCTCACAGTTACAATCAACGATTGATACTGAAATGCGCTTTGGTCTGAAATATGCCGAAGAGCAAGAAATCTTGTTCGGTGATGGTACCGGTGTTCATCTTGAAGGGATTATGCCGCAGGCGTCAGTATTCGATCCGTCATTTGACGTTGCCCAACAGAACGGCATTGATGATTTGCGTCTGGCTATGTTGCAGTCTCAGCTTGCACGTTTCTCCGCCTCTGGTCATGTGTTGCACTTTATTGATTGGGCCAAGATCGAACTGACCAAAGACACATTGGGCCGTTACATCCTGGGTAATCCGTCAGCATTGACTACGCCGACCTTGTGGGGGCTGCCTGTTGTCGCTACAGAATCGGCGGCATTCAAAGGCAAGTTCCTGACCGGTGCCTTTAACGCAGGCGCTCAGATTTTTGACCGCGAAGACGCCAATGTGGTGATCAGTACCGAAAACTCCGACGACTTTGAGAAAAACATGATCACCATTCGTTGCGAAGAGCGTCTCGCACTGGCGGTGTATCGCCCTGAAGCGTTTATTACCGGTGCGTTTACGGTTCCTGCACCTGTCGGCGGTTAATCAATTCACCTCAATGAGCGGCCTGCGGGCCGCTTTATCAGAGATAACATCATGAAATTGATAGCACTAAAGCAGATTTATTTCGGCTATAGCGTTCTTGATCACGGTCAGGAATTTGAAACGGGTGAGCAGCATGGACGTGAACTCCTGAAAAAAGGTTATGCGAAGCTACCTGAGGTATTACAACCTGCGGAAGCGCCGGAAGCGCCGGAAGCGCCGGAAGCGCCGGAAGCGCCGGAAGCGCCGGAGCCAACCCCTGACTCCAGTGCTGGTGGTAAGAAAACTAAAGCTAAATAAGGCGAACCTATGCTGGAACTGGATCAGGTGAAGCATCACTGCAACATCGAACCGGAGTTCACGGAGGATGATGCCTGGTTAGAGGCCAGAATTAAGGCCGGTGAGCGCTTCGTAGAAAACTATACCCGCCGCAAGTTGTATGCTGAAGCCAGTGATGAGGGTTATTCAGAAGAGGATGGACTGCTTTATGAAGAGGATATTGATACAGCCATTTTGCTACTGATCGGTCACTGGTACACCAACCGAGAGGCCACAGTCATTGGCGTCACGTCAAAACAGCTTGAGTTTACAGTCGATTCGCTGCTGCAACCTTACAGGATTTACGGCGTATGAAAGCAGGCAAACTTCGATACCGCGTGACCATTCAGAAACGTGCTTCTGGTGTTCTCCCATCCGGGCAGCCCGTAACTGACTGGGAGAAATTAATATCCGTTAGAGCTGATATAACCGATATCTCTGGGCGAGAGCTAATTTCTTCGGGGGCTGAACTGGCGGAAACCACTGTCAGGATCTGGATGCGTCGTTATCGTTCTTTTCCTGTTACATCGGCTAATCGAATTGTGCATGAGCCTCCGACTGGCAATGGTGAGATTTATGACATTGTTTCAGTAATTACCGCCGAAAATAATACACGGCTTGAGCTGTTATGTAAGCGGGGAGTGAAATCATGATTGACGCACATCTCGATTTCTCCGGCATGCTGGATCTGGACAAAGAGCTTGAATTACTTAGTAAAGCCGAAAGCCGTACCGTACTGCGGCAGGCTGTTCGTGCGGGAGCGGCTGTTATTCAAACGGAGGCCCAAAACCGCGCGCCAGAACGTACCGGAAAACTAAAGCGCAACATCATCATTGCCAATGGTAAAGGGAGTGCGACCGAAGCAACCGCCGGTATTCGGGTCAGGGGGGCAAATCCTTCAGGCACCAATAGCGACAACACCAAGAAAGCGATCAACAGGAACAATTCATTCTATTGGCGCTTTCTTGAGCTTGGCACGTCAAAGTTCCCCGCCGTTCCTTTTATCCGCCCAGCATTTGACTCTAAAGCCGACGCTGCTGCACAGGCTGCGATTGACCGTGCAATTAAGTCCATTGACGAGGTATTAGCAAAATGACCGAGGCTGATGTTTACCCCCTAATCAAACATTTGGCGGGCGGGCAGGTATACCCTTACGTTGCCCCACAAAAAACTGATGGCAGTGGCCCGGCAATATCCCCGCCGTGGGTGGTTTTCATTCTGCCATCCAGCATGACTGATGATGTGTTGGATGGTCAGGCTGCCACAGCATCGATGCTTCAAATTGATGTCTATGCCAGAACCATTGACGAGGCCCGTGCCATTCGCCGTGAGGTGAGGGCGCTTATTAAACCGCTTTCGCCCGTTCAGATGAATGAGATCACTGATTTCGAACCGGATACCTCCCTTTTCCGCGCCCTGCTTGAAGTTCAGGTGTGGGAATAACCCTCAAAGAAAGTTACCAGCCGCCTACGGGCGGTTTTTTTATGTCTGGAGAAAAATATGACCAGTATTTATGAAAAAACGCAGGGCACGAAAATTTATGTTTCTGCTGGTGTGACGACTCAGCCTTTGCCGACTGGCTCGGTGGTGTGGTTGTCAGCGGCTTGTGCTACCAAAGAGATCAGCTTTACCGGTGGACAAAAGGCGGATATCGACGTCACAACTCTGTGTTCTGAAGAGCAGGAAATGACGAACGGTTTACCTGCGCCGTCAGAAATGACCATTTCGCGCAACTGGAGTCCGGATGAGGAGGCGCAATACTCGCTCTATGAAGCCTACGAAACCGATACCATGCGCTCTATCAAGGTCGTCTTCCCCAGCGGCAATGGTTATGCCTATCTTGCTGAAGTGCGTCAGAACAGTTGGAGTGCTGGCACCTCGGGTGTTGTATCGGCTTCATTCACACTGCGCATCAAAGGTAAACCGGTTCGTATTGCCGCTACTGATGTTCCTGTTACCAGCATCACGCTAAACAAATCGAATGTTGCTATCGAAGTTGGTGATACCGGTGTGTTAATCCCGACATTTTTACCGGCTAATGCCACCAATAAAACAGGTACTTTCATTTCGTCAGCGCCTGCCATTGTGAGCGTCGATCCGGTGACCGGTCAGTATGAAGGTCTGGACGATGGCGCCGCAATTGTTACCTTTACTACGGCTGATGGTGGTTTTACCGCAACATGTAATTTTACTGTTACTGAGGCTGCATAATTATGGCTAAAAAGGATTTGCGATCACTGGCTATTGCGCCCCGCTCAGGGTTTCGACACAAAACAGTGGTCGTTCCTGAATGGGATGATGCCACGGTGATACTACGTGAAGCCTCTTCGGGTGCCTGGCTACGTTGGCGAGAGGTTGCGGTAAAAGGCGAGGCGAACCCAGATAAAACGGTAAAAGCCTCGATTGAGGACCGGATCACCAACAATATTCTCTCAGATGTCACGTTGTTTGTTGATGTGCTTCTTGATGAGAGTGGTCTACAGGCGTTTTCTAATGAAGATATTCCCCTGGTAGCTGAAAGTTATGGGCCGGTGCATGCACGCTTACTCAAAGAAGCGCTCGACCTCAGTAAGCAGGATATTGAAACTGCTGAAAAAAAGTAAACACGCCGGGCATGTCCTTTCTCATGACGCTGGCATTGCGACTGGGGCGAACCCTGCATGAACTTGAAACCACAATGACAGCGCGTGAATTGGCTATGTGGATTGAGTTTGATGCTGGCAGTCCTATTGGGGATCGGCGTGGGGATATTCATGCGGCACAAATAGCCAGCGCAGTATATCGGTCGCAGGGCGGTAACGTCAGTCTTGAAGATTTATTGCTGCAATGGAAAGAGCCTGAAGAGACAGAGGAAGACAGTACCGCTTTGGAGTCTTTCTTTGAATCCCTCATAACCTAACCCGCTTCGGCGGGTTTTTTACTTTACTGGTGTTGATATGGCATTGCGCGAACTGATCGTTAAAATCACGGCTAACTCGTCCTCTTATCAGGCGGAGATGGCCCGCGCCTCACGTATGGGGAGTGAGTATTATAAAACCATGGAGGGTGGTTCGCGCAAGGCGGAAGCGGCTACACGCCAGAGTAAGCGTGCATTAGCTGAACTTAATAGCGAACTGGTCACCGTGAAAGAGTCGGCCAGCGGCATGGTGGGGATGTTTGCCGGGGCATTTGCAGTAGGTAGTCTGATCAGTACAGCAGACCAATACGGGCAGATTGCATCTCGAATCAAAATGGCGACCGGCTCACAGGAAGAATATAACAGCGTTCAGCAGCGCTTAATGGAGATCAGCGACCGCACGTATAAAAGTATCGAGGAGCAATCCGAGCTATATATACGCAGTGCCAACTCAATGAAGGAGCTTGGCTTCTCCACGGCCAGCACCATTGATTTTATTGATTCAATTTCCAGCGCCCTAACCATCAATGCCGCCAGTGCTGAAAAGGGCGAAAGCGCGATTAATGCACTGTCTAAATCCATGGTGAATGGCAAAGTTGCTGGTGATCAGTGGCATGCCATCATGGAAATTATGCCGACTGTTATCGGTGATATTGCCCGTTATTTAGGTACCACCGAGCTTGAGGTGAAAAAACTTGGCGCGGCTGGAAAGTTATCAATGGATACCTTTTCCAAGGCAGTAATAGCTGCAAAAGACCGTAATGCTGAACTTGCAGAGGCCATGCCGACGACGGTCGGGGATGCCATCACTAAATTGTCAAACCACTGGAAAGCCTATATCGGGGATGCCAACACGGCAATGGGTGTGACGGCAGCGATATCCGGCGTGATTTCCACTGCTGCCAATAATATTGATGTGCTGGTTGCTGCCGGTACCGGGTTGGTTGGGCTTGGATTAGCACGGTACTTCGGTGGATTGGCCAGTAGCATTTCCAGTGCAACCGGCAATCTAATAACTGCGACCCGATCGCAGCTTGCCCTGGCTGCTGCGCAGGTTGAAGGTGTTCAGGCATCATTGCTACAAATTCAGACCGAGCGAGAATCCGCGGTTGCAGCGCAACGTTCGTTGGTCGCTCAGTTACAATTGGCGCAAACCGAAAAGGCCCGCGCCAGTATTCGTAAGCAACTGGCTGTTAACTCGGCTGCTGTTGCCACTGCGTCCCGTGCCGAAGCTGCTGCAACCGATGCTCTTTCGGCGGCTCAGGGGCGTTTGAATATCGCATCCGGACTAGCAAGCAAGGCGCTGGGGCTGGTGGGTGGCCCTGTTGGAGCCGCGATGCTGGCTGCTGGTGCAATCTACTATTTTTATGAAAAGTCAGAGCAAGCCAAGCGGTCAGCGACGGAGCTGGCGGGTGGCGTGGGTGGGCTGATTGATAAAATGCGGGAGATGGGGAATGTTCAGTTAGCGGCTGAGATCGGCAAGCTGAATAACTCATTACCGGCACTTTCTTCTGTTGTCGCTGATGCGCAAAAGAATTACGACAAAACCACTGAAGCCGTTGAGCGAAACAGCCGGCAGATTTATTTATGGGGTGAGGGATCGACCATTGGGAAGCAAGCGGCTGAAGAATTGAATGTTTCTCTCAACAATCAGGCGATAGCACTCAAAGAACTGACCGATGCCCAGGACAACAAAAGCAGGGCGGTAAATGGTGCCAATGTTCTGAGCGCTCAGTTAAATGGCACACTTCAGGAGGGGGTAGGCATCCTCAAGCTGGAACAGGTAGAAGTGGGCATCGCAGCAGGAATGATGGCTAACTTTACCCATTCTTTGAATATTGCTACCCAAGCCAAAGCCGCGTTTAATTCTACCAGCCTGATCTTACCTGTTAGCGAAGAGCTGAAAAACGCGCAAAAAGTGCAGGATGATAAGCTCGCTATATTGAAACTCTCGGGCAGGGCGCAGGCGAGTGAAATCGCCAGGCAGGAAGCTGAGCGGCTCAAAATCACCGATCCCACCGAGGTATCAAAGTTTGTCAGTGGTGAACTCAGGAACTACGATCAGTCCGAGCAGAATAAGGCGAATGAGCAAGCAAAGAGTAAGGCGGCCAGTGCAACTAAAGCGGCTGAAAGCGCCACCAAGGCTTATGAGCAAGCTGTTGCTAACCTGAATAAAGAAATACAGATTGAGTCTGTTCGACTGGCACAGGGTGAGGCTGCTGCATCATTATTTGCCGCATCAATTGAAACTGGTGCGAAATATACTGATGGTCAGCGCGCTGAACTGGAACGGTTGAATAAAACCCTCACAGAGTCAAAACAGCGATGGGAAGACCACAACGCTGCTATTGCGTCAGATCCTTACCGCAGTGCCGCAGAATCTCAGCGGCAGGCGCAGGAACAGCTTCAGCGGCAGATTGCGGGGGGTGAAATACAAAGCACCGAGGAACTCTATCGCCGCAAAGAGCAGATCCACACGGATTATCTAGCTGCGCTAGCCGATGCTAACCAACGTTCCGCCGTCAGCGCGAATGATGAGCTGGCCGGTAATGTCGATCCGGTACAAAATCTCAGTAACCAATTAGCAAAACGTCAGGCGCTGATAGAGACCTATGCAGCAGCGGGTGTGATTACTGAGCAGCGTAAAAATCAGCTCATCCTCGCCTCTGAAACAGAAACCCGTGAACAGCAATACCAGGCATCCTTGCAATTATTCGCCTCACAAGGTGACTTGCAACGAATGGCCGTGGATTTGTTTCAAGATTCTCAAGACCGCCTTAGTAATATGTTGACCGGGTTAGTGAATGGCACTCAGTCAACTAAAGAGGCTATGTCTAATTTATTTGCCTCACTATCTCAGTCGATTATCAAGAATCTTATTGATATGGCGGCACAAGCCCTTATTACCAGTTCGATTATGCAGACCATTACCGGTGTTTCTGGCGGCCTAATGAGCGGGTTTATGGGGGGGACGAGTGGGGCCGCGGGTTCGGCCAGTAGTGCTTTTTCTACGGGGGCTTACAGTGGTTTGTCATTTAACGCTAAAGGGGGGGTTTATGACTCTCCGAGTTTGAGCGCTTATAGCGGGCAGGTTGTCAGTTCACCGACGTTCTTTGCTTTTGCGAAAGGTGCTGGCGTTATGGGTGAAGCGGGGCCAGAAGCCATTATGCCGTTGACCCGATCAGCAGATGGTTCACTAGGTGTTCGTGCCTTAACAACCCGGCAACCTGAGATTTCATCAACTGCGGGTGGCGCGCCGCCACAGGTTTTCATTGAGATAAATGACAGTGGTACCAGCTCACAGTCTTCATCTGGATACGAGCAGTTTGGCAGTGAAATTGGCCGTTTCGTCGAAAGTAAATACAGAGAGTTGATACAAAAAGATTTAGGTCAGCGAGGCGCTATTACAACTGCCATCCAAGGGGGTAGATAGTGATAAAGGTCTTCACGTTCTGCCCCCGGATAGACGCTACGGCAAAAACCGAGTTTCGAACCCGAGAGATTCAGTTTGGTGACGGGTATATCCAGCGGGCCGGTGATGGGATAAACACCAAGTCAACGGAATGGACACTTCAGTTTATTGGAGATTGGGACTACATCAAGCCAATCCTCGATTTTCTGGATGAACATCAGGGACACACCGCTTTTGAATGGACTAACCCCATGGGGGAGTTGGGCCTTTATGTTTGCAAGGCATATGACCCGACAGCAAAAGGTAAAAACTCAGCCGGTAAACCGATGTTTCAGCTCAATGTCCCTCTCGAAATTGCTTATCATCCGTAAGGTTTAATATGGGTATAAAACACGATTATCAAACGCTGGACCCCGGCAACGAGGTTTGGCTTTATGCGGTTGATTGCACCGCCTTTAATGGTCCTGAACTCTTTTTTCATAACCATAAAATACCGTACACCTCCCAAGAGCTACGTGCGGCAGACGGGGATATCACCAAACTTCCCGTTAAATCTATCTGGTGGCAAGGCGTCGAGTATTTGCCGTGGCCAGTGGAGTTAGCCGGAATAGAAATAGCCGGTGACGGTACTGCACCGACCCCCTCCCTTAGCGTGGGAAACATTGACGGTACCATCAGCGCAATGTGTCTCGCTTATCAGGATTTGGCTCAGGCGAAAGTACAGGTACACAAAACTTTTTCTCACTATCTTGATGCGCGTAATTTTTTAGAGGGTAATCCCTCCGCCAGCCCGGATGATGAAACATTGTATGTTTATTTCATCGACCGCAAAGCAGGTGAAGGCCCGGGCGGAATACAGTTCGATTTATCCGGTCCTTACAATATGCAGGGTATCAAAATTCCTCGGGAGCAAATTCAGGGGAGTGTTTGCCGTCATTGTATGCGAGGTTGGTATCGAACGGGGCGGGGCTGTGATTATGCCGGTTCGCTGTATTTTGATGAAAATGATAACCCAACCGATGATCCGAGTCGTGATGAATGCAGCGGATCACTTCGGGCCTGCAAACTACGGCATGGTGCTGAACCTTTGCCTTATGGCGCCGAGCCAGGCTCATCGCTCTTAAGGAGATAAGCATGCAGAAGAAAACCCAGACAGCGATTTTTGCGCATGCTGAAAAAGACTACCCCCGCGAGGCTTGTGGTTTAATTTGTCGCAATGGACGAACGGAAAAATACTTTCCGTGCCGCAATCAGTCCACTGATCCCCGCGATAATTTCATTTTGCACCCGGAAGATTACGTCGCCGCCGAAGATTGGGGGCGTGTCACCCATATTGTTCACAGTCACCCTGATGCAACAACCCAGCCCAGCAATGTTGATCATGCCCAGTGTGACATGTCCGAGTTACCCTGGGTTATTGTCAGTTGGCCGGAAGGTGACTTACGAATAGTTGAACCGGTTATAGGACCGCGACCACTTGAGGGGCGTCCGTTCGTGCATGGGGTGTGGGACTGCTTCAGCATTATTCGCGACTGGTTCAAACTGGAACGAGGTATTGAATTGCCCAATTTCGAGCGTTCACCTTGCTGGTGGGAATCCGGTACCGAAAATTTATACATGGATAATTATAGCTGCGTGGGGTTTGTGGAGATTGACGGCGAGTTATTGCCTGGTGATGTCATTATCATGCAGGTCAGCGCCCCGGTCCCGAATCATGCAGCAATCTATATCGGCGATGGAATGATGATTCATCATATGTACGGGCATATGAGTAAGAGGGTGCCATTTGGCGGTTATTATCAGGATCGCATAACAGTGAAGTTGCGGCATAAAGCCTTGATGTTATGATTATCAGTAATCAACTGATGGGTGTAACGATATGAAAAATATATTTATGGTAATTATTTTGTTGGGGCTATCGGGTTGCGCTACAACCGCTGTTAAACCAAGCAATGCGCTACAAGCACCCAAGGAAAGAGTATTTTTATATCAAAACTTGCTACCAGGTGCCTCGCAACTGACAGTGGTCAGAGATAGTGGTTTCCTTGGGGGGGGATGCTATGCGGCAGTATTCCTTAATGGGAAGAAGGCCGCAAGTTTAAATCCCGGTGAAAAAGTTAGTTTTTATTTGTTGCCTGGGGAGTGGATGATTGGGTTTCAGGGAGAAGGTAAAGTCTGTATCGCTGACGAACTCCCAACAGAACAGGAAATTAATTTAAAAGCAGGACAAAGCAAAGGGGTTAGGCTGTTTTCTGACCCAAGCGGAAACTTAGATATAAAACCCATAAGTTTGAATTGAAACTAAGCCGCCGAGAGGCGGTTTTTTTTTGTGCGTGGAGTAATAAATGCGAAGAAAAATAACCCTCGGTGGAGTTTTAGGTAAGAAATTCGGGCGGGAATATAACTGGGATGTGTCCAACCATAAAGAAGCAATAGAAGCTCTAAGTTTACAAATTAAGGGGTTTAGACAGTTTATGCTTGATAGTGAATCCAAGGGGCTTACATTTGCGGTCTTTAATGGAAAACGGAATATTGGTGAGAATGAATTAAGTCTTAACGGGAAAGAACCTATCCGTATTATCCCCATTATTATTGGTAGTAAGAAAGCCGGTATATTCCAAACAATACTTGGAGCAGTTCTTATAGCTGTGGGCGCAGTTATGACATGGATGTCTGGTGGTACCGCAAGCCCTTTAGCTGCTGGTTTTTTTAAAGTTGGTGCAGCAATGATGCTCGGTGGAGTGGTGCAAATGTTATCACCGCAACAGGGTGGGCTTGCGTCAAGGCAATCAGCAGAGAATACCCCAAGCTACGCTTTCGGTGGACCAGTGAATACCGTGGCGCAGGGAAACCCTATCCCCATTGGTTACGGTGAGCGAATTATCGGCGGTGCCATTATTTCAGCAGGCATCTATACCGAAGATCAGATGTAACTATTAACTTTAATATTGAACCGCCTCCGGGCGGTTTTTTTCGCCCGGAGAAAAGTATGTCGGCAATTGTGGGTAAAAAGGCGGGGAGTTCAGACAGTCATACACCGGTTGAATCACCAGATTCACTAATTGCTACTTCATTTGCAAAGATGCTGCTGGTGTTGGGCCATGGTGAGTGGGTTGGTGGGCTGGATAATACTCGTATTTTTCTGGATGGGACGCCAATCGGCAATGCGGACGGCAGTGTCAATTTTCCCGGTGTGCAGTGGGAGTTTCGCCCTGGAACCCAGCATCAAACTTATATCCAGGGAATGCCAGATGTTCAGAATGACATTGCCGTGGGCGTTGAGCTGAAATATGAAACTCCGTGGGTTAAGGCAATCACCAATACTGATCTCTCTGCCGTGCGTGTTCGCCTGTCATGGCCGGCATTGCAGCAACAGCTCGATAATGGTGATGTAGTTGGATACCGAGTTGAGTACGCGATTGATTTAGCAACCGGTGGCGGGGCTTACAATGAGGTTTTACGGTCTGCGGTCGATGGTAAATCAACAACGGGGTATCCGCGCTCTCACCGTATTGATTTGCCAGCGTCAACAGAGGGTTGGCAGATCCGCGTTCGGAGGATAACCCCAAATACTACAAATACTGCCCGGGTTGCCGATCGGATGTTAGTTGATGCTGTCGTCGAAATTGTTGACGCAAAATTGCGCTACCCAAATCTGGCGTTGCTGTATATCCAATTTGATGCAAAACAGTTCCAGAACATCCCGACAATAACGTGCAAGCCTAAAATGGACATAATTCGAGTTCCATCAAATTATGATCCTATTAACAGAATTTATTCCGGTGTTTGGGATGGCACATTTAAATGGGCATGGACCAATAACCCAGCCTGGATTTTCTATGACCTCTGCATTAATGAGGAATATGGGCTGGGCCAATGGATTAAGGCAAATAATCTCTCAACCTCAAAATGGGAATTGTACGAGATAGCAAAATATTGTGATCAGCTTGTCCCTGACGGTCGCGGCGGTACCGAGCCTCGTCACCTATGTGATGTTTATATCCAAGGACAAGAAGATGCAATTAACGTACTGAGTGACATCATTAGTATATTTTCTGGCATGTTCTATTGGGCTGGCGGCGAGATCAGAGCGTTGGCCGATATGAGCCGTCCAGTTGATATGGTTTATTCTCTCGCTAATGTGAAAGATGGTTTTCAGTATAGCTCCGCCAGTGAGCGAACCCATTACAGCCAGGCGATGGTGTCATATTCAAACCCTGACAACCGTTATCAGGATGATATTGAACCTGTCGTCGTTCGGTCCCTGGTTAGGCGTTACGGTACTTTAAATGCTGACATAACGGCAATAGGCTGTACTCGGCGCAGTGAGGCAATTCGCCGAGGTAAGTGGGTTCTTTATACCAATGAAAAGGATAGGGCGGTTTCGTTCACAGTGGGGCTTGAGGGCCGCATTCCCTTGCCGGGTTGGGTTGTTGGGGTTGCCGATCAGCTATTGGCTGGGCGAGTGCTTGGAGGGCGCATAAGTAGCGCAGTTGGCCGCAATGTTACGCTTGATCGCAAGCCTGACGCAAAGCCAGGGGATCGCCTTATTGTTAACCTTCCGAGTGGGGTGGCGCAGGCAAGAACGGTGCAATCAGTGAATGATAAAGTGGTCACTGTTAGTGTTGTATACAGTGAATTACCTGCCGCTGAATGTGCCTGGAGTGTTGATTCCGATGATCTGGCAGTACAGCTTTATCGCGTTGTTGGCATCAAGGACGCATCAACCGAGAAGGAAATAGCCTATCAAATTAATGCTATTGAATACGATGAAAATAAATGGGCCAAGATAGAAAGCGGTGCAATTATTGAAGATCGCCCGATTAGTATTATTCCACCAGGTGTTCAGCCGCCACCAAAAAACATTGAAATAACCAGTTTTTCTGCAATAGCTCAAGGGCTTGCTGTCACCACCTTGCATGTAGAATGGGATGCCGCTGAAAGTGCAATTGCTTACGAGGCCGAGTGGCGGCGCGATAATGGCAACTGGATCGCCGCCCCGCGCACGTCTACACGTAGTTTTGATGTTACGGGTATTTACGCCGGGCGCTATCAGTGCAGAGTCAGAGCTATCAATGCTGCTGAGATATCAAGTATCTGGGCCAACGCCACTGAAACAGCTTTAAACGGCAAAGAGGGCAATCCTCCAATGCCAGTTGGGTTTGCAACTACAGGCATTCTCTTTGGCATCACTCTGAATTGGGGTTATCCAGAAGGAGCCGAAGATGCGTTAAAAACCGAGATTGAATATAGCCTGTCTGCCGATGGCACTGACGCCATGCTGTTGAGTGATGTACCGTATCCGCAACGAAACTACACCATGCAGGGATTAAGGGCGGGGCAAGTGTTTTGGTTCCGTGCACGGATCGTGGATAAATCCGGTAATCAGTCGCCGTGGATAGATTGGGTTCGTGGCATGTCGAGTACCGACACGAGCGCTATTCTCGAAGCTATTGGTGATGATTTCATCAGTAACACTGTAGCGGGACAGCAGTTATTTAATAATGATTTCATGAATGCTGAGGCGATTCTGGAGAACGCTGTCGCGAATGATGCGGGTATCGTGCAGCAATGGGCGCAATACGGAGAGAATAAAGCTGGGGTTATCCACTTAACGACCACTGTCGCTGATGCTGAACGGGCATTCGCTGAGTTTGAAACATTGGTAACCGCGACTTTTGAAGAGCAAACTGCTGCTATTGATGAAAAGTTAACAGCAGTGGTTGATAGTGACGGAGCAAGTGCTACTTACAGCCTGCGGGCGGGTATTAACTATAACGGCCAGCTTGTTAATGCAGGGATGGTCATTGGTGCTGAGTTTATTAATGGGGTGGCTAAATCCTCAATCGGGTTTAATGCTGATCAATTTATATTACTCTCCGGCCCTGCTGGTAATGTTTCATCACCATTCGCTGTCGTCAACGGTCAGACATTTATCAATCAAGCATTCATTGGTGATGCAACAATTGAGTCTGCAAAAATAACTGACTATCTCCAATCGACAAATTGGGCTTCCAATTCAACTGGCATTCGCATTGGAATGAGAACAGGGACAATAGAAATAAACGGCGCTACTGCGGGGCAAGGCAGAATGTCTCAGACAAACGAAAGGATTGAGGTATATGACCAGAACAATATTAGGCGCGTTCTTATTGGTAAGTATTAGTGCACTGACTGGCTGTTCGATACAGCTATCAAATGAACGAGAAGTCGATTGTACCGCTTACTACATTAGCACTTATGATAGCGTGAAATATAAGGATAAAGTGCGCGTAGTACGCACTTATACAAATAGAGTTGGCAAAGTTTACGTTCAACCTAGAAATAGTTTAAACACTAAATGGCATGGTAGGTGGCAGAGTGCTGATGTTTTAGTTAACTATGAATGCAACGGGGGCTATCCTGATGGCGTACGGAATACAGATTAGGGATTCCACAGGAAGGGATATGTTAACCCTGCTAACTCCAACATGTATAGTTGATTATATAACTACAGCGTCAGGCAGTAAAACATATACCTCATTCGGAAGGAGTCTTGACGTGATCCAGATGGGTTACATTTCGTATTATGGGACCACTCCATCATTAATATCTGTTAGTGGGAATACCATAACCTGGTCTGGAGTCTCTGTGGAGCAACCATTTATGGTGGTGTTAAAATAATGTCATATGGAATGCAAATATTACGTGATGACGGGTATTTATGGTTATCCCCTGATATTACCCCATTAAATCTAATACAGAAAATAAGAATAACAACAAACAATACCTATCAAACCAATGTTCCATCCAATAAAACATGTCTTGGTTTTTATAGGACAGACAGCAACACCACTTTTGAGATTAAATTTTCAAATGCAGGGGCTAATTGGTCTTTCACCGCTGCGAAAGGAATGGGGTCAGGATGGGTTTATATATTCTCTAATATCGCCCTGGTTAGTTCGGGATACGGCATAAAGTTGTTCAATGAGTTAGGTGAACTGACATATTCAACAGATTCAATTCCATTAATGATTAATAAATATCCAGTAGTGAATATAGGTGATGCGACGTCTATAACGGATATAGGAAAGCAAGTGGCAGTGATGCCAGGATTGGTAGCAACAAGGCTTACCGCGTTAAATCCCGCTTTAGGTATTTACTTATTCGGGTATAACTGGTCATTAGCGTTTGGGACATCTATCGGGCATCAAAACACTTTTTCAGAACAGATTGAAGGTCAACGACCAACGTTTAAATTTAAACAGTATATTTATTATATCGATTGTTCAATATACGACTAAATACAATAACCATAGGAATATAGCTATGTCTTGGTATGAGGCAGGAACAGTCACGTCCGTAGCTGGGACAAATGTGATTACTGGTGTTGGTACGCTATGGAATAACCCAATATTTGGAATCGCCCCTGGGCAGATGATATTTATTCCTGGCTCTGGGCAGGTTGTAATATATGAAATACTTGCTGTCGATAGCGATACTAAAATAAGAGTAACAAAGAATTTAACATCAGCAATTACCAATTCTGAATATGCAATTGTCACGACTGTATCAAATTCAATGTCTGACTTGGCGCGTAGAACAGCCGTGCAATTGGCTTTATATCAGAAGTTATTAGAAGACTGGCAAGATATAACCACTGGTACAGGCGATGTCACCATTATTGCTCCTGATGGTTCCACTGTGGTTATTCCATCTTTGAGCGATCTGACTGCATGGGTTAATGACTCGAAAACGTGGTTTGATGATAACAGGGAGCTGATAGAGAACGCCGGAGAGGCGGTGGCTGGGGCGGAAACGGCACGAGATGAAGCGGTCGCGGCAAAGACAGCGGCCCAGTCAGCAGAAGCGGCAGCGGAAGGTTCTGCAACATCGGCTTCTGGTTCCGCTACGACAGCCAGCGATGCTGCTGCGGCGGCGACAGATTCGGCATCGATTGCATCTGAGGCTGCAACAATAGCTACACAAAGCAAAGATGGGGCAGTTACTGCCAGAGATGAAGCGGAACAATTTGCTGAAAGCGTTAACCCCGATTTACTTATGCATACTACAGGCGGCACATTTACAGGGCCGGTAATATTAGCCGGTGACGCCACAGATCCGAAAGGTGCAGTCACTAAGCAACAGTTAGACGCAAAGCCAGCTGGCGGTTTACCGCTACTGTTCAGTTGGTGGGAAGATAACCGCACACACATCCCAGAGGGAACGGCCCCGCGCGATGGACAAGAACTTAGCAGGGCTTTATTCCCAGATGCATGGGCGGCGGCTCAAGCTAAAGGCCTTGTAATTACAGAGGCTGAATGGCAAG